>DATCWZ010000370.1:0-5219 GCA_036566065.1 Streptomyces sp.
GGGCTGAGGTCATGTGGAGTGTGGGTAGGCGACCATGGTGTCTGTGGAGTCGGAGTCGTCCCAGAACAGACCGTATCCGGAGTAGTCATCGGAGGGAGCTATGACGTAGTCGCTGGCCTTGACCTGGCCTGTAGCAAGGTCAATGGTGACCCGTGGGCCGGTCCGGGTTTGGGCAGCGGTCAAGGCGACGACACCGAAGGCGATGCCATCATCGGTGACACCGGTCAGATGGACCGGCTTGTCTCGATCGGTCTCCTCGAAGCAGCGGCCGGTGCCCTTCTCCAAGTCGAAGGCCGTGTGGCTGCGGATGAGATAGCGCCCATTGGCGGAGAGGGTGGCTCCCTCGTCGTCGCCCCTGCCCCGATTCGGGGCGCAGTCGACCTCGGCGCGAACCTCTCCCGTGGAGGGGTCCAGGACTGCCCATGTGTCGTTGCCCGCGCCTTTGTCGTACCACTGCGCGACGAGGGAGTCTTTGACCGGGGCGATGAAGACGCTCTTGGTGGTGGTGAGGGCTCCACCCGACCAGGCTCCCTGCACCCAGTAGTGACCGCCAGGCAGATGGTTGTCCTTGGTCAGCAGCGGCCCGCGAGGCGTGACTGCTACGGCCTCGGTCGCCCCCAAACATAGCTTGCACTCATCGGCCGGTGGTTCCATCTTGCGCAGGTCATACCTCTTCGTCGCACCTGTGGCCGGATTCACGGTCATTATCACGTCGTCGTCCAGCTCCACCAGCAGTCCGCCACCGCCATTGCTGACCGCACCCTCGCCGTTCAGTTCGAGATGGTGAGCCGGCTTGACGTCGTATCCAGTAGCACGAGCGGGGAAGATGTCGATCGTCGTGACCTCGCGGCCCTTGCTGACGATGTCGGCGCCCTTGGAGCCGGACGCGGAGGCGACCAGGTAGTCCTTTCCCTTCATGGTGATCGAAAGCGCTGACATCATGCCGGGGCCCTCCACCTCGGTCTTCCACAAGGTTTGGCCGCTGGTCACATCGAGCACCGTGAAAGTGCCGTCGTGCAGGCCCTCTCGGAAGACGGCGACCGCCCTGGAGTGCGGCAGCGTGAGCCGTTCTCCCGGCAGATCTGACTCCCAGCCGTGGGAGGTGTCGTAGAGGCTGGGCACTGACAGCCGTGTTTTCGGCGCGACATGCTCAGGAGAGGTGTACGGCGACGGGTTCACCGTGCTGGTCTCGGACCCGTGCGCCCCTCCCGAGTTATTGCTTCCCGAGCCTCCTCCACAGGAAGTGAGTAGGCCGGCGGCCACCATTGCGACGAGTAAACATCTGGGTCGAGTCACGCGATTCCTCCATTCGGCAGAACGTTATCGGAAGGCTTGTTGGGCATCAGAAGTATGCCCAGCCCAGAGCCAGGCGGGTACCGCGCGGGGTGGAGCTGAAGCGCATCGTGAAGTGGTGCCAGGGGAAGGCGAATCGGGTGGTACGGAGGGACCGGATGGGGAGCGGTTGTTTGCTGTTCATGCCTGCACGTTGGCACTCGGTCGCGTTCTGTGACCGGTGGTGACGTACGGTCGCGGGCTGGATGTACGCAGCGGGCACACGAACTGTACGCGGGAGGCGCCAGACCGCCCTGTCCTCGCGGCGCCGCGCCATGAAGGAGGCCAGTCACCGCATGCTGCGGGCGCCCGTCGGCGACTCCACGACCCATTCCAGCATGCGGGACTCACGGAGAAACCGAATCACGGTGCCTTGCCGCCCTGTGGACCGTCAGTGCCGGTCGCCTGGCAGAGGGGTACGGAACTGCTCTCGAATGAGTGTCCATGAGTGTTCTTTAGGTGGCACAAGTGCTGTATGTTCTTGTGTATGAACCTGACGGAATGGGCACGCGCACAGGGAATTGCCCCGCGTACTGCGTATCGCTGGTTCCGTGAGGGCACGTTGCCGGTCCCTGCGGAACGAGTGGGGCCACGCACGATCCTGGTGAACATCGACGCGAACACCTCACCCACCGTGACAGGCGGGGTGGGTCTGTATGCACGTGTCTCCTCTCACGATCAGAAGGCAGATTTGGAGCGGCAGACGGCGCGCTTGTCACAGTGGGCTGCGAAGGCCGGACACAAGGTCGTGCGTGTCGAGTCCGAGATCGCCTCGGGTATGAATGGCTGCCGGGTGAAGGCGAAGCGGTTGCTGGCCGACCCGAAGGTGACCACCGTAGTGGTCGAGCACAAGGACCGGCTCGGGCGGATGAACGTCGAACTTGTTGAGGCTGCGCTGTCCGCGGCCGGCCGTCGTCTGGTTGTCCTCGATGACGGTGAGGTCGAAGGCGACCTGGTGCGGGACATGGTGGAGGTGCTGACGTCGTTCTGTGCTCGCCTGTATGGCCGTCGCTCGGCGAAGAACCGTGCGAGGAAGGCTCTTGAAGCGGCGGCGGCCGATGGCTGAGCCGACGAAGAAGCTCCGGAAGATCGAGGAGCCGTTCGTTGCTCCGGGGCCGTCCGGGGTGGCGGTACGTGACCGCCTCAAGCACCTCACGCCCGAGGACGACACGGTGTTGTGCCTGGTCGGCGAGCACCTCGGACACCTCGCCTCGCTCGACCTCAAGGCCCGCTGCACCGGCAGGCTGGAGCACAACGGCGACTCGTGGGCGGCGCGGAAGCAGGGCTTGACCGCCGTCTCGTCGTCCCGCTGGGCGGGGGCGATCACGAAGGCCACCCACGATCAGTGGGCGTTGTCCCGGCGTTGTCAGATTGCGCACATCCAGTCCCTTGAGGCCGGGGTGCGGACGCTGATGCACCGTCTGTCCCAGCCGATTGGGGAGAAGGGCGGCAAGCGGGCTCCGGGCGGGTACCGGTCGAAGGATAAGTGGTTTAACAAGTCCCGCCGCCTGGCCACTTTGGAACAGCGCCTGGCTACCGCCCGTGCCGAGCGGGAATCGGGTGTCGTGCATGTCGTACGCGGTGGCCGGCGCCTCATTAACACACGTCACCACCTCGAAGCGGCCCAGCTCACCGAAGCTGAATGGCGCGGGCGGTGGGAGGCCGAGCGCTGGTTCCTTGCGGCTGACGGCGAGTCCGGTAAGCGCTACGGCAACGAGACGATCCGCATCGCCCCCTCCGGGGAGGTCAGCATCAGGCTGCCCGCCCCGCTCGCCCACCTGGCGAACGCCGGGTACGGCCGGTACGTCTTTGCCTCCAAGGTTGCCTTCCGGCACCGAGGCCAGGAGTGGCGCGACCGTATCGAAGCGAACCGGGCTGTGGCCTACCGCATCCACTACGACGTGGCCAGGGGCCGCTGGTACATCACCGCGTCCTGGACCAGGCCCACGGTCCAGACGATCCCGTTGGCCACCGCACGCGCACGGGGCATGGTCGGCGTGGACACCAACGCCGACCACTTCGCCGCCTACCGGCTCGACCCGTACGGCAACCCGGTAGGCGATCCGAAACGCTTCTTCTACGACCTGTCCGGCACCACCGGCCACCGCGACGCGCAGATCCGGCACGCCATCAGCCGGCTCCTGCACTGGGCCAAGCGGTGCGGTGCGGCCGCGATCGGCATCGAGAACCTGGACTTCACCGCCGAGAAGACCCGAGAGAAGCACGGCCGCAAGAAGCGGTTCAGGCAGCTCATCTCCAACATCCCCACCGGCAGACTCAAAGCCCGGCTCGTGTCCATGGCGGCCGAGCACGGCCTGTCGATCGTCGCCGTGGACCCGGCGTACACGTCGATGTGGGGCGATGAGCACTGGCGCAAGCCCCTGACCAGCAAGACTCGCACACTGTCCCGTCACGATGCCGCTGGCATCGCGATCGGGCGACGCGCCCTCGGGCACCCGATCCGGCGACGGACGGCACCGCCCCACGACGACCGGAGTGATCGTCGCGGGCATCGGACCGCCCAGGCCGGACCAAGTGCCCGAGGGCGTGAGGAATCCCGCCCACCCGTCACGGAACGCGCACACGATGCACGTCGCCGGACCGGGGCACAGAGAACGCGGGAGACCAGCGCATCCAACACCGTCCGGGATGCGTGCAGTTCCAGGAGCTGGCATCAGATGTCACTCCTGGACACTGTCTAGGAACGGTAGTTGCGGAGGTCCCGAGGACCTCACGGATGACGGGCATTGGCGGAAATGATTGGATTGCTCGCCCGGTAGTACGGCAGTTGGACGACCGCCATGGGCAGTGCCCGTCGGCGAGCAGGTGCTTCCGCGCCGTCCGGGAGCCGCTGTCCGCCCGGAAGCCGGTGCCGAGGCTGTGATGACCTTCTCCTCGGGCCGCTCCCTGCCGTCACCCTGGCCCTCTGACGCCCCCTCCTCGCACCTGTGATCCCCGTATGATTCTGTCATGTTGATCGCTCGTTCGATGCAGGAAGCGCATCTGTACATCGACCTCCACCCCTGTGCATGCGGTGCGGAGCGGTTCGAGCGGGAGCACCGGCTGGAGGACCACGACGGCACCCTGGTCGCAGTCTTCGACGGCGTGTGCCCGCGGTGCGGCCAGCCCCGCTCATTCGCCTTCCGGATGGCCGACGAACTGCCGCCTGCGCCTCCCGCGTTCGGAGGCGAGCAGCCTTCGCGCATCATCGACCCGGGCGAGTTCCTGTGGATCAGCGACGAGGTGTCCACCGATTCTGGTCTGCGCCTGCTCAACACGCCGCCAACCGAGTCCCGTGCGATCCGCCCAAAGACCGCGTACGCGATCGCCGCCATGGAGGAGGTCGCCAAGTTCCTGCCCCCGGGCGCGGACCTCATCCCGACGGAGTGCTTCGTCTCCGAGCGCGGCCGGGCCCTGTACGCGAAAGCCCCGGACCGGTTCACCCGGGAGCGGATCGACGCCTCCCTCGCGCTGAAGCGGTCCGTCCTCGACGGCATCGACTACTTCAGCCCGCCTCGGAGCTGATGTCCAGCCCTGGTACGCCGCGGGCTTGGGCCGGGTTCGTCGGTCTGGCCACCGCCTGAGGTACGGCGACAAAGGGGCTCCCGCCGCGCGGCGTTGCGGCGGGATCCTTCTGCCTCTGCCGGCCTACTCGGCAGCCGTCAAGAAGGTCGGCGGCTTCGCCAAGGCCATCGCCGGCAAGTACAGCGACTTCAAGAAGTGGTACGACGCTCTGCCCTGGTACGCCAAGGCCCCTCTCGCGGCTGTCTCCCCGGGGCTGACGCTCCTGGACATCTACAACGCCCTCCACTGATGACGCTCAGGGGGCCTGAGTGTTCGTGACCACTGACTGAGTGGCTGGGTCTGCCCTGGTGCACCCGGGCAGA
>DATCWZ010000295.1:0-3984 GCA_036566065.1 Streptomyces sp.
GGCAGGTCTGGAGGGCACCAACTCCCATTCCTTCCATACCACCGAGTACATCGACGGCCTCGACATCGTCGAGGATCTGGGTCTGATCGCGGTGAACGACGACGAAGTGGGCGTGTTCTGGTCGTTCGAGGCGATCTGACTCCGTCGGGGCCCATGACCGACCCGGGTCGGCCGCCTCCCGGATCAGGTTCTGCGGGCCAAGGGCACGAACAGCCCCCATGCAGTCCGGCTGAACCGCAGTGCCGGTCCCCTGCTCACGGTCTTCGAGTCCCGTACGTACACGGTCCCGTGACCGGCCGCCACCTCCACGCAGTCGCCGCCGCCCGACCCGCTGTAACTGCTCTTGAACCAGTGCAGCTCGTCCGCGTTCTGGGTTACCTGCTCCACGTTCATGTCTCTCCTACCAGCCGTTCGATGAACCGAGCGGACTCCACGCCGTTCAGAGCCTGTGATCGCAGCTTGCCATAACGCATACCGAACGCGCTGACCTCTGCCGGATCGCGAACGACGCACCCGACGTCTTGGGACTCGATGTATCCGAGGTGCGTGTGTCCATCCGTCTCCAGCACCACGAACGGCCCGTCCAGGCCCACGTGGAAGCCCGTCCCGCTGGGCATGACCTGCACCTCCACGTTCCTCATCGCGCCCACCTCCAGCAGTCGTTGCCACTGCTCCCGCATGATTTCTGCCCCGCCCACCGGGTCGCGCAACGCCTCCTCGCTGACGATGAACGACAGCTCGGCCAGCGGCACCCGCGTGAGCAGCTTCTGCCTGCCGAGCCGACCCTCCGTGTGCTGGTCGATGACGTCCTCGTTGAGCGGCGGGCAGTGCCCGGAGAACACCGCCCGTGCGTAGCCCTCCGTCTGCAACAGCCCCGGCACCAGCAGCGGATCGTACGAGAACCGGCTCACCACCTCCGCCTCGATCAGTGCGAAGTTGCGGAAGAACCGAGGCAGCTTCGCCCGGTCCACGTCGTCCTGCAACACTGCCAGCACACCACCCGCACTCAGCACACGTTCCGCCGCTTCGGTGAACGCGGACTTCGCTGCCCGCCGTCCCTGCTCGACGGAGCCGACCTGCTCCAACGAGTACCCGATGGCCTCCGCCAACGCCTGCTGGGTCAACCTCGCCCGCAAGCGCAGGTGCTGGAGCAGCCTGCCGTACGCGACCCACACGCCCGGCAGATCGTTCTCCTCCTTCGGCTTCACCTTCACCGCACGCCCGTTACGCGTATCCCGCACTGTCCTCACGCCCTTCCGGCCACCCCACTGCGACTGGACCTGGTTCAACGGGTTGGATTCCTACGCCGTCACGGTCCCGGACCCGTACAACGCCCGTACAGAATCGGTGTGGAGGGTGCCTCCTCCGGTGTACCGGGTGCCGGTGTACGGCCGTGTGCCCTGGTTCGGGCGAAGGCGCAACGGGACGGTTGCCGCATGCCATCGAAAAGCATCGCCACTGGACTCCGGTCCGAGCCGACGGAGTTCGCCGTCCGTCTCAGCAGCACCCCGCGAGGAGCGCGCCTCGCGCGGCGGCTGGCCGAGCAGCAACTCGCGGCCTGGGGGCTTCCGTACGACTCGGGCACCGCTCGGACCGTCGCCCTGATTACGGCCGAGCTGGCCTCCAACGCGATCACGCACGGCCGTACTCCCGGCCGCGACTTCCGCCTGGCTCTCGGGCTCCTGCCGCACGCCGTACGCATCGAATTGACGGACACCTGTCCCGAGCGACTCCTGCCTAATCCCTCACCCGTCCGTGCCGAGGCAACCGGAGGCCGTGGCCTCCTCATCGTTGCGGCATACGCGAGCCGCTGGGGTTGCACAGTCCGGGACGCCTGCACGAAGACCGTATGGGCGGAAGTCCGGTTCACGGAGTGGTCGAACGCCCGAGAAGGTAGGCGTTGAGACGGCGGGCCAGGTCATCCGCCTGGTCCGCTGATACGTGCTCTTCCTGCGGACGCCGGAGCATCTCGAAGATGCCAGGTCCTCGAAGCTCCGACGGCAGATCCGTCATACGCGGCACGATATGGAAGTGCACATGGGCGAAGCCCTCGGCTTCGGCGAACTGTACGACGTAGGTCTTCGCACAACCAGTCACGCTGCGAAGGGCCCGGGAGAGCGCGACCTGCCATGTCCCCAGGGTGCGGGCCTCGGCGTCGGTGAGGTCGTGGACAGCCGTGACATGGCGCCGGGGCAGCAGCACCAGCCAGCCAGGGACCGCAGTGTTGAGGGCATGGGCCACCCGCCAGTGCTGGTCGGAGATGACGCGCTCGCGAGGCGGGAGTTCGTCGAACCGCGCCTCCTCGTTGCACGTGTGGCAGGCCGGAGTCGTCATGAACCGACAGGGTAGGGCACTCGTTCCCGGGCTGCTGCTTGAGCTGCTGAGAAGTACCCCGTGGCCGCGGCGGCCGGGTGGCTGAGCGCGAGGGGAACACCGTTGGCCGGCGAGAATCCGACTCGCCGGTCTCATCGGGGAACTCCCGGCGCACAAAAGCGAGTTGGCCACACGTGGACCGCACGGCTCCGCGGCGTGCCGGGCCGGGTACGCCGGGGCCGAAATAATGAGAGGACGACGCGGCCCGCGCCGACGAACCTCCGGACTCCGCAGCAACAGGAATGGAGACACCTTATGACAACCGGACCCGCCGTCACCGGGCACTGGACAGCTGACAGGATCCCGGACCAGACCGGTCGCACGGTCATCGTGACCGGCGCCAACAGTGGCCTGGGGTACGTCACCGCGCGAGAACTCGCCCGCCACGGCGCACACGTCATCCTCGCCGCGCGGAACCAGGGCAAGGGGCGAGCCGCACTGGACCGGCTGCGCGGCGAGGTGGCCGACGCGGCCGTGGAACTGCGCCCGCTGGACCTGGCCGACCTGGATTCCGTACGCACGTTCGCCGCCGGTATCGACAAGCCGGTGGACGTACTCGTCAACAACGCGGGGATCATGATGCCCCCGCGCTCCCTCACCAAGCAGGGGTTCGAGTCCCAGTTCGGCACCAACCACCTGGGCCACTTCGCCCTTACCGGACTGCTGCTGGACCGGCTGCGCGCCGGACGCGATGCGCGCGTGGTGACCGTAACGTCATCCCTGCACAAGGGCGGGTCCGTCCGCTTCGACGACCTCAACGGCGAACGCTCGTACTCCCCGCGCGTGTTCTACGCCCAGTCCAAGTACGCCAACGTGCTGTTCGGCCTGGAGCTGGACCGGCGGCTGCGCGCGGCCGGTGATCCGGTGCAGAGCATCCTGGCCCATCCGGGCTACGCGGCCACGAACCTCCAGTCCACGGGACCCGCCGGTCTGCTCAACCTGGTCCTCAAGGTCTCCAACCGGATCATCGCTCAGGACGCCGAGATGGGCGCGCTCAACCAGCTCTACGCCGCCGCGTCGCCGAGCGCCCGGGGCGGCCAGCTCATCGGGCCCGACGGGCGCAACGAGATGAAGGGGTACCCCACACTCGTACAGCCCGATCCGTCCGCCACGGACCCGGACACCGCACGCCACCTGTGGGAGCTGTCGGAGCGGCTCACGGACGTGCGGTACGGCTTCGCAGGCTGAGAGCGCGGCCTTCCGGCGGCCTGTTCGAAATGCCGGGAGATCGGGTCTACGGGCCGCGGCCGTCAGGCTTCCGGGAGGCGGGACCAGAAGTGGTTGACGATGTTGTCGATGTAGCGCCGTCCGTCCTCGCCGGAGGCGGTGGTGCCGCCTGCACGGCTGAGGGTCGCGGCCATGAGCGCCTGGTACTCGTGGTGCATGGTGCTCAGGGGTTCCTGGAGGTCGCGGCGTTCCATGGAGACGAGCCGGGCGATGGCGCGGATGTGTGCCTGCCAGCGGGTCGAGACGGCTTCGGCGAGGAGCCGGGCCAGCTCGTCCTCCATTCCGGTGATGGTGATGAAGTCGCGCGGCGGAAGCCTGAGGAGGCTGCCGAGCTTGGTGGACTGCCGTTTGTCACCGGCCCACTGGCCGGTCTCCTCCATGGAG
>DATCWZ010000353.1:0-5889 GCA_036566065.1 Streptomyces sp.
GGCCGGCTCGCGGCGCGGGCCGCGAGCCTGCCCGCCGTGTCGTACCCGGAAGAGCTGCCCGTCAGCCAGAAGAAGGACGAGATCCTCGCGGCGATACGCGACCACCAGGTGGTCATCGTCGCGGGTGAGACCGGCTCGGGCAAGACCACGCAGATCCCGAAGATCTGCATGGAGCTGGGCCGCGGGGTCCGCGGCATGATCGGGCACACCCAGCCGCGCCGGATCGCCGCCCGTACGGTGGCCGAGCGGATCGCCGACGAGCTGAAGACCCCGCTCGGCGAGGCCGTCGGCTGGAAGGTCCGCTTCACCGACCAGGTGAACCCCGAGACAACCTGTCTGAAGCTCATGACGGACGGCATCCTGCTGGCCGAGATCCAGACGGACCGCGAGCTCCTCGCGTACGACACGATCATCATCGACGAGGCCCACGAGCGGTCGCTGAACATCGACTTCCTGCTGGGCTATCTGGCGCGGCTGCTGCCCAGACGCCCGGACCTGAAGGTCGTCATCACCTCGGCGACCATCGACCCCGAGCGGTTCGCCCGCCACTTCGGCGGGGCGCCGATCGTGGAGGTCAGCGGGCGTACGTACCCGGTGGAGGTCCGCTACCGGCCGCTGCTGGAAGAGGGGGGCGACGACGCCGACCGCGACCAGATCACCGCGATCTGCGAGGCCGTCGACGAGCTCAGCTCGGACGGGCCGGGCGACGTCCTGGTCTTCCTCTCCGGCGAGCGCGAGATCCGCGACACGGCGGACGCGCTGAACAAGCGGAACCTCAAGCACACCGAGGTGCTGCCGCTGTACGCGCGGCTCTCGCACGCCGAGCAGCACCGGGTGTTCCAGCGGCACACGGGACGCAGGATCGTGCTCGCGACGAACGTCGCCGAGACCTCCCTCACAGTTCCCGGCATCACGTACGTGATCGACCCGGGCCAGGCCCGTATCTCCCGCTACAGCCACCGCACCAAGGTCCAGCGGCTGCCGATCGAGCGGGTCTCGCAGGCCAGCGCCAACCAGCGCAAGGGCCGCTGCGGCCGCACTTCGGACGGCATCTGCATCCGGCTGTACTCCGAGGACGACTTCGCCTCCCGTCCCGAGTTCACCGACCCCGAGATCCTGCGGACGAACCTGGCGTCCGTGATTCTGCAGATGACGGCGGCCGGTCTCGGCGACATCGAGAAGTTCCCGTTCATCGACCCGCCGGACCACCGCAACATCCGCGACGGGGTGCAGCTCCTGCAGGAGCTCGGCGCCCTCGACCCCGCGGAGAAGGACCCGAGGAAGCGGCTGACCCCGCTGGGACGCAAACTCTCGCAGTTGCCGGTCGACCCGCGGCTGGCCCGCATGGTGATCGAGGCCGAGCGCAACGGCTGCGCGCGTGAGGTGATGGTGATCGCCGCCGCGCTCTCCATCCAGGACCCGCGCGAGCGGCCGTCGGACAAGCAGACGCAGGCCGATCAGCAGCACGCCCGCTTCAAGGACGAGACGTCGGACTTCCTGGCGTTCCTCAATCTGTGGCGCTACATCCGTGAGCAGCAGAAGGCGCGGGGCTCCTCCAGCTTCCGCCGGATGTGCAAGCAGGAGTATCTGAACTACCTGCGCATCCGGGAGTGGCAGGACATCTACACGCAACTGCGTACGGTCGCCAAGCAGATGGGCATCGAGGTCAAGGAGTCGCCGACGGGCGCCGACGCGCCAGGCCAGTCGGTGCACGTCTCGCTGCTCGCCGGGCTGCTGTCGCACATCGGGCTGAAGGACACCGAGAAGAACGAGTACGTGGGCGCGCGCAACGCCAAGTTCGCGGTCTTCCCCGGGTCGGCGCTGTTCAAGAAGCAGCCCCGGTTCGTGATGTCGGCGGAGCTGGTCGAGACGTCCCGGCTGTGGGCGCGGGTCAACGCGAAGATCGAGCCGGAGTGGGTCGAGCCGGTCGCCGGGCATCTGCTGAAGCACACGTACAGC
The DNA here is from genome assembly GCA_036566065.1 of Streptomyces sp. Taxonomy (GTDB): domain Bacteria; phylum Actinomycetota; class Actinomycetes; order Streptomycetales; family Streptomycetaceae; genus Streptomyces. The sequence continues at coordinate 1,960 of DATCWZ010000353.1, forward strand.
GAGCCGCACTGGGAGAAGGACCAGGCGGCGGTGATGGCGTACGAGCGGGTCACGCTGTACGGAGTACCGATCATCGCCCAGCGCAAGGTCAATTTCGGCCGAATCGACCGGGAAACCTCACGGGATCTGTTCATCCGCAACGCCCTGGTCGAGGGCGACTGGCGCACACACCACCAGTTCTTCCATGACAATCGCAAACTCCTCGGCGAGGTCGAGGAGTTGGAGCACCGGGCCCGGCGCCGCGACATCCTCGTGGACGACGAGACGCTGTTCGATTTCTACGATGCGCGGATTCCCGAACACGTCGTCTCGGGCGCGCACTTCGACTCCTGGTGGAAGCACAAGCGCCGCGACGAGCCCGACGCGCTGGACTTCGAGCGGTCGATGCTCATCAACGAGAAGGCCGGGGCGGTCAGCAAGGACGACTATCCGGACTCCTGGCGGCAGGGACGGCTCAAGTTCCGGGTGACGTACCAGTTCGAGCCCGGGGCCGACGCCGACGGTGTGACCGTCCACATCCCGCTCCAGGTGCTCAACCAGGTCACCGCCGAGGGGTTCGACTGGCAGATTCCGGGGTTGCGCGAGGACGTGGTCACCGAGCTGATCCGTTCGCTGCCCAAGCCTGTACGGCGGCACTACGTGCCCGCGCCGGACTACGCCGCGAAGTTCCTGGACCGGGCCGTGCCGCTGCAGGACCCGCTGCCGTACACGCTGGCGCGCGAGCTCCAGCGGATGGTCGGAGTGCCGGTCAGGCCCGAGGACTTCGACCTGAGCCGCGTCCCGGAGCATCTGAAGATCACCTTCAGGATCACCGACGAGCGGCGCCGCAGGGTCGCCGAGGACAAGGACCTGGAGGCGCTGAAGATCCAACTGCGCCCGAGGGCCCGCCAGGCCCTCTCAAAGGCAGCTGCGGCGACCGCGGGGCCCACGGGGGAGTCCATCGAGCGTTCCGGGCTCACGACGTGGACGATCGGCACGCTCGACCGGCTGTTCGAGACCCGGCGGGCCGGCCAGCCGGTGAAGGCGTACCCGGCGCTCGTCGACCAGGGCGAGACCGTCGCCGTACGGCTCTTCGATACGGAGGCCGAGCAGCAGCAGGCGATGTGGCGCGGGACGCGCAGGCTCATCCTGCTGAACATCCCGGTGCATCCCGCGAAGTTCGCCTCGGACAAGCTCAGCAACCAGCAGAAGCTGGCCCTGTCCCGCAATCCGCACGGCTCCGTCCAGGCGCTGTTCGAGGACTGCGCGACGGCGGCGGCGGACCGGCTGATCGCCGCGCACGGCGGTCCCGCCTGGGACGAGGCGTCGTTCCGGACGCTGTACGACAAGGTGCGCGCCGATCTGGTGGACCTGACCGTCCGCACGATCGGGCAGGTGCAGCAGATCCTGGCGGCCTGGCAGGCGTGCGAGCGCCGTCTGAAGACCACCACGAGCCCGGTGCTGGTCGCCAACACCACGGATGTACGGGACCATCTGGCCCGGCTCGTGCCGCCCGGGTTCGTCACCGCGACGGGGCTGCGCCGGCTGCCCGACCTGATGCGTTATCTGGTCGCGGAGGACCGCAGGCTGCAGCAGATGCCGACGAACGTCCAGCGCGACACCACGCGTATGGAGAAGGTCCACGAGATGCAGGACGAGTACGCCTGGCTGCTCGAACAGATGCCGCAGGGACGGCCGGTGCCGCAGCAGGTCCTGGACATCCGCTGGATGATCGAGGAACTGCGGGTCAGCTACTTCGCGCACGCCCTGGGCACGGCGCAGCCCGTATCGGACAAGCGGATCGTGAAGGCCATCGACGCCGCGGCGCCGTAGTGGTGCCGCCACCTTGGGTGAGTTCGACCGGAGCCCGCGACCTCCTGTACAGTCTGTTTCCGCAGCCGCCCGCGAGGCGGCCGCGAAAGCCTGGTCCTGTGGAGCAGCTTGGAGTGCTCGCCACCCTGTCAAGGTGGAGGCCGCGGGTTCAAATCCCGTCAGGACCGCACAGATCGAAAGCCCGGATCCGCTGGATCCGGGCTTTCGCGCGTCTTGACGGCGGCATCTGCCCCGGGTAACCACTGGAACAGAGGCTGCTCCTGTTTTCCTCGGCGAGGGGCGGCCCGGGCCACGGGGAGGTCGCGCCCATGTCTGCGTCCACGGCACGGCACGAAACCCGGGCGCTGCTGCGCGCCCATCTGGCGGCCGCTTCCGGCTACCGCCATCTCACCGGGCAGTGTCCGGTCTGTTACCGACTGTTACGTCTCGCCATGGAGCCCGCCACGGCCCCGCCGTCCGCGTACGCCGCCAACGGGCCCCGCAACACGCCCGGAGCGGCCGAACCGGCGGAGAACTCCCCTCCGGTGGCGCAGGATGACCCCGGCGCGGTGGCGCCCGGCGAGGACGAAATGCCCTCCGTCACCTGACGATTGACGCGAGCAGCCGCCTCGGGGCAGTGGCGGGCGTGTGGTTGGCAAGCCCCAACCGGTGTGACGGGAGTCACCGAACGAGTTTCGGGGAGAAGGGAATTTACCCCCTTCCTGCGCGTGACGAATTTAATATGTGCAATTGCACCACTCCTTGAACGCGCCCCGGACCGTTCCGTCCGGAGCTGTCCTACGACGTCCGGGCCACTCGCCAACACTCCCCAACACGCCCGCGCACGGACGCTCGTGGACCCGGTGAACCCTCGAACACCCACGAACACCGATGCCCCGCACCCGTCGGCCGGCGCGGATCACGGCACCGTTCACGGCACCCCGTGCCGCACCGGCGGGCGTGACGGCGGCACAGCTCGGGGCACAAAAAAGATCGCGCTGGACCCGGCGGAATCCAGCGCGATCTGACGACGTACCCCGAAAGTGCAAAGGTATGACGCCCGTTGGGGCAGGCGTCCATCGTGTGGTGCTGTGGGTGGGTGACGGGGGTTGGGGGACCCGGCATCTACCCGGTTATGGCTGCGGCGACAGGGGTGTGTCAGGCCTCGCTGCGCTGCTGCGGAATACCCGCAAGCAGTGCGCGGACCTCTGCCTCGCGATACCGGCGATGTCCACCGAGCGTACGGATGGACGTGAGCTTGCCCGCCTTTGCCCAGCGAGTGACCGTCTTCGGGTCCACGCGAAACATCGTGGCAACCTCAGCCGGGGTCAGCAGCGGCTCGGCATCAGGGGTGCGAGCGGTCATGAGCGGCCTCCTCGGGAGAACCGAACCATCTCGGTTCTTTCCTCTAAATTCTGCACCTTGACCCACGTTGCCCGAAATGGCGTACGCGGGCCGAGTCGGTTATAGGACGAACGGCTTGTCCTCGGCACTACAACTACACCATCCGTCCAGCCACGTCGGCCAAACCGATGGAATTGCCCTCCCAGTTGTTCATCAGCGACGGAAGCCGATGGACCATGCCATAGCGGACAGTCACACCACCGTGACGATCAGTCACAGGAGCGAACAGGGGTCTCCAGACCCCTTAAAGAGTGCAAGACCGAGCATTCCGCCCGTAAGGGGACGGACGGAGTCCTCCCCGGACTCCTTGTCCTATTTTGGCATGAGGAGTAGGGAAGGGCGCAAGGGCCCCGTTAGTGCTGTCCGTCACGCTTGAGGCAAAGGCCCGGTTCGGGACATTGGTCCCGTACGGATCCAGCGCTCCCACGCCTCGCACGTCCCACGTGCCCCACAGGACACAGGTTCACGGCCCGTCAGTTCCCGTCGGCGCCTGTCAGGTCCCGCCGGGGTTCCTCGGTCCGTCGGCCCTTCCGATGATCGAGGTGCTGTTCACCCCTTTCACCACCCTTCGCGACTCTTCACGGCTGTTTCCCACCGTTCAGGCTGTTCGTCTCAGTGATTGTCCATTCCCACCGCCTGGCGCCGCTATGCGCCGGTGAGTGATATTTCACACTGCTTCGTAGCGGTATCAATTGGCGAACTGGCGGTCCCGCACGGCCCGCCAGCGGTCCGCGA
>DATCWZ010000263.1:0-18268 GCA_036566065.1 Streptomyces sp.
CGCGGAAGTACGCCAGGTCGCGGGCCAGGGCTGCCGGGTCGCAGGCTACGTAGGCGATGCGGCGGGCTCCCAGGGTGGTCAGGCGGGTGACCGTGGTTTTGCCCGCGCCTGCGCGGGGCGGGTCCAGGACGATCAGGTCGGCCTCGGTGATGCCCGTGCGCGGGAGGATCTGGTCGACCTTGCCGTGTTCGATGCGGACCCGTTCCAGGTCCTTCAGGTTGTGCCGGGCGTCCTCCGCCGCACGCTTGCCGGACTCGATGCCCAGCACCGCGCCCTTCTCGCCGACGCGTTCGGCGATGGAGCCCGCGAACAGGCCGACGCCGCAGTACAGGTCGAGGGCCGTCTCGCCCTTACGGGGCATCAGGCCCTGCATGACCGCCTTGACCAGGGTGTAGGCCGCCTGCGGGTGGACCTGCCAGAAGCCGCCCGAGCCGACGCGGTAGGTGCGCTCGTCGGCGCGCTCGCGGACGAAGGCGCGGCCGTGGACCCGGTGGATGCCGCCGTCGTGCTCGTCGACGCGCAGTACGGAGACCGGCTTGTCCAGTTCGACCAGGGGCAGCCGGGCGCCCGGCTTCGGGGTGAGGATGACCTGGCGGTCGTGGGAGCCCGTCGCGGCGATGGCCTCCACCGCGGACAGCGTCGGCCACGTGCGCTTCTCGATGCCGAGTTCGCTGACTCCGGGGGCCGCGATCAGGCAGTGGTCGATGGGCTGGACCTCATGCGAACGGTGCTTGCGCAGCCCCGCCCGGCCCTCCTCGTCGATCGCGTACTGGACGCGAGTGCGCCACGCCGGGACCTCGCCCGCCGGGAGCTTGTCGCCCTCGGCCGGCATGACCGTGCCGTCCCAGCCGGCCTCCTCGGGGGAGAGGCCCGCGAGGCGGCGCAACTGCTCGGTGATCACGTCGCCCTTGAGGCGCCGCTGCGCGCCCGGCTTGACGTGCTGCCAGTCGCAGCCGCCGCACTTGCCGGGTCCGGCATACGGGCAGGGGGCGGCGACCCGGTCCTTGGACGCCTCGATGACCGTGACGGCGTCGGCGCGCAGGAAGCGGGAGCCGCTCTCGCCCTCGGTGACCCGGGCGATGATCTTCTCGCCGGGGAGCGTGTGCCGTACGAACAGGACCTGTCCCTCGGCGGTACGGGCGATGCAGTGGCCGCCGTGTGCGACGGGGCCGACCTCGACCTCGTACTCCTCCCCTACCAGCGACGAGGTGGATTCGTTCTGCATGAGGGGGTGACTCCAGGTGTAGGGCAGGGGAAGCGGCCTTCGAGTTTACGTGGTGTTGTGCGGGCGCCTGCCGCAGACGGGTACGAGCGGTCAGCCCTTGTGGCTGGGCTCCTTGTGCCGCCGCTCAACCGGCCCCCGGCGCACCGATCCCGGCGCGTTCCAGTTCGCCCGCTTCCTCGCACGGTTCCTCGCGAGCTCGGAGGACTCGAGCTGGTACGGCACCGACGTCACCATCACGCCCTGCGTGAACAGCAGCCGGCCCTTGAGCCGCAGAGCGCTCTGGTTGTGCAGTACGTGCTCGTACCAGTGGCCGACCACGTACTCCGGGATGTAGACGCTGATCACATCGCGCGGGCTCTCGCGGCGCAGGCCCTTCACGTACTCGATGACCGGGCGCGTCACCTCGCGGTACGGGGAGTCGAGGATCTTCAGCGGGATGTCGATGCCGCGCCGTTCCCACTCGTCCTTGAGTGCCTTGGTCTCGTCCGGGTCGACGCTGATGGAGAGCGCCTCCAGACGGTCGGAGCGGACCAGCTTGGCGTACGCGAGCGCGCGCAGTGTGGGCCGGTGGAGCTTGGAGACCAGGACGATGGAGTGGACCCTGGACGGCCGCATCGAGTCGTCGGACGGACCCTCGGACGCGGCGATCTCCTCGGCGACCTGGTCGTAGTGCCTGCGGATCGCGGTCATCGTCCCGAAGAAGATCACCATACCGAGCAGCGCGACCCAGGCGCCGTGGGTGAACTTGGTGGCCAGCACGACGACCAGCACCAGGCCGGTGAAGAACGCGCCGAAGGCGTTGATCGCGCGGGAGCGGATCATGTGGCGGCGCTGCGCCGGGTCCCGCTCGGTACGCAGATGGCGGTTCCAGTGCCGCACCATGCCGGTCTGGCTGAGCGTGAAGGACACGAAGACGCCGACGATGTAGAGCTGGATGAGCCTGGTCGAGTCGGCCCCGTAGATCCAGACGAGCAGGATCGCGGCCCCGGCCAGCAGGACGATGCCGTTGGAGAAGGCGAGCCGGTCACCGCGGGTGTGAAGCTGGCGCGGCAGGTAGCGGTCCTGAGCGAGGATCGCGCCGAGCAGCGGGAAGCCGTTGTACGCGGTGTTCGCGGCCAGGAAGAGCACCAGGGCGGTGGCCGCGGCGAGGATGACGAAGAAGAACGACCCGTCGCCGAACACGGCGGCGGCGACCTGCGAGATCACCGGGTCCTGGACGAAGCCGGGGCCGACCGCGGCGCCGTTGTGGAGCAGGTCCTCCGCGGGGTTCTCGGCCATCTTGACGTCGGTGGCCATGGCCAGGCCGATGATGCCGCAGAACATGGTCACGGCCAGCAGGCCCATCGCTGCGAGGGTACTGGCGGCGTTCTTGCTCTTGGGCTTGCGGAAGGCGGGCACGCCGTTGCTGATCGCCTCGACACCGGTGAGCGCGGCGCAGCCGGAGGAGAAGGCCCGCAGCAGCAGGAAGATCAGGGCGAAGCCGGACAGGCCCGCGTTCTCCGGCCTGATCTGGTAGTCGGAGGTCGGGGCGTTCATGGTGTCGCCGAGGACGAGGCCGCGGAAGGCGCCCCACAGGATCATGGCGAAGACGCCGGTCATGAAGAGGTACGTGGGGATGGCGAAGAGCTTGCCGGACTCCTTGACCCCGCGCAGGTTCATCACGGTCAGCAGGACGATGGCCGCGATGGCGCAGCCCGTCTTGTGCTCGACGACGAAGGGGATCGCGGAGCCGAGGTTCTCGACGCCCGAGGCGATCGACACGGCGACGGTCATGACGTAGTCGACGAGCAGGGCGCTGGCGACGGTCAGTCCCGCCTTCGGCCCCAGGTTGGTGCTGGCTACCTCGTAGTCGCCGCCGCCACTCGGGTACGCGCGCACGTTCTGCCGGTAGGAGGCCACGACGGTGAACATCAGGACGACGACGGCGAGCGCGATCCACGGGCTGAAGTGGTAGGCCGACACGCCCGCGATGGACAGCACCAGGAGGACTTCTCCGGGTGCGTACGCCACCGAGGACAGCGGGTCGGATGCGAAGACGGGAAGCGCGATGCGCTTGGGGAGGAGCGTTTCCCCCAGCTTGTCGCTGCGCAGCGCCCGGCCGATCAGGATCCGTTTGGGCACGTCGGTCAGTTTGGACACGGGAGGGATCGTAAGCGCTGGAGGGACGGGCCGACGAGGCACCACCCCCTCGATGCCCGGCAAACTCTCATAATCCCCTTGTCACACCGGGAAAGTCCATCGAATCCTTAACGGAATCCTTGCGGCGGCCGCCGGATCAGGAGCCTTCCGACCGGGGCTCCGGGGCACGCGGATGAGGCCCCGGATGCGATGACGCATAAGCTCGTCTTCGGGCAGTGGCCGAAGCCAGGCGTGCCCTTGTTTGCCCCGCAATCTGAGAGAGAAGCGTGAGCAGGGTGTTTTCGCAGGTCATCCGGTCGACCAGGACGGCGAGGTAGGCGCGAGGTGCACATCGTCATCATGGGCTGCGGGCGAGTCGGTGCCGCTCTCTCACAGACCCTGGAGCAGCAGGGGCACACGGTTGCCGTGATCGACCAGGACCCCACGGCGTTCCGGCGGCTCGGTTCCGGGTTCGGCGGCCGCCGGGTCAGCGGGGTGGGCTTCGACCAGGACACCCTGCGCGAGGCGGGAATCGAGGAGGCCGGGGCGTTCGCCGCGGTGAGCAGCGGCGACAACTCCAACATCATCGCGGCGAGGGTGGCCCGCGAGATGTTCGGCATCGAGAACGTCGCGGCCCGGATCTACGACCCCCGGCGCGCCGAGGTGTACCAGCGTCTCGGCATCCCGACCGTGGCCACCGTGCGCTGGACCGCCGACCAGATGCTGCGGCGTCTGCTGCCGTCGGGCGCCGAGCCGCTGTGGCGCGACCCGAGCGGCGGTGTGCAGCTCGCGGAGGTGCACACCACGCCGTCCTGGATCGGGCACAAGATCAGCACCCTGCAGGAGGAGACCGGCGTCCGCGTGGCCTTCCTCACCCGGCTGGGTGAAGCGATGCTGCCGACGTCGCATACGGTCCTGCAGGAGGGCGATCTGGTCCACGTCATGATGCGTACGGACGAGATCGCGAAGGTCGAGGAAGCCTTCGCCGAGGGCCCTGAGGAAGGCGGTCACTGATGCGTGTGTCGATTGCCGGGGCCGGTGCGGTGGGCCGTTCCATCGCGAGCGAGCTGCTGGAGAACGGGCACGAGGTCCTGCTCATCGACAAGGCGCCGACCGCCATCTCGGTGGAGCGGGTCCCGATGGCCGAATGGCTGCTGGCGGACGCCTGCGAGATCACGTCGCTGGACGAGGCGGCGCTGCAGCGGTGCAACGTCGTGATCGCGGCGACGGGCGACGACAAGGTCAACCTCGTCGTCTCACTGCTCGCCAAGACGGAGTACGGGGTGCCGCGGGTCGTGGCCCGGGTGAACAACCCGAAGAACGAGTGGCTGTTCAACGAGGCCTGGGGCGTCGATGTCGCGGTCTCCACCCCTCGTCTGATGTCGGCGCTCGTCGAGGAGGCGGTGAGCGTCGGCGATCTGGTCCGGCTGCTGCGCTTCAGCCACGGCGACGCGAACCTGGTCGAGCTGACGCTGCCGCAGGAGTCGGCGCTGGCCGGTACCGAGATCGGCGAGGTGACGTGGCCCGAGGACACCTCGCTGGTCACGATCATCCGCGGTACGCGCGTACTGACGCCGAACTCGGAGGAGACCCTGGAAGCCGGTGACGAACTGCTGTTCGTGGCCGCTCAGGCACGTGAGAGGCAACTGGAGGACCTGCTGTCCGCCCGCCACGACCCCGCCGGGAGCTGAGCCGCGGGTACGAGCGACGGCAGAGGGGCCCGGAACCGGTACGGAACGGTTCCGGGCCCCTCTGCCGCGGCGGGTCAGTTGAGGTAGCCGCGGGCCTCGGCCCGCCGCTCCGCCTCGCGGGCCTTCTCGGCCTCCTCCTTCGCCTCCATCTCGGCGAAGACATCGATGGGCGGCGGCGCCTTGGCCAGGAAGATCCAGGTCAGGTACACCGCGAGCAGGAACGGCGGGATCTTCAGGGCGACCAGCACCCAGCCGAGCTGGGTGGTGTCGGCCCACCAGTACAGCGGGAAGAGGATCGCGCTCTTGGCGAGCAGGATCAGTCCCCAGGCGTAGCTCGACTTGGCGTACGCCTTCTTGCGGCCGGGGTTCCTGGTGCGCCAGGAGAGGTTCTCCTTGAAGGCCGGGCCCAGCATCAGGCCGATCAGCGGCACTCCCGCGAGGGTCGTGATGATGTAGGCGAGGGCCAGGCCGAGCGTGTAGAGCATGCCCGGCAGATAGAAGTCCTTGGCGTTGCCCGTCATCATCGCGAAGACCACGCCGAAGGCGACGCCGAAGACGCCGCTGAAGGCGTGCTTGACGGTGTCCCGGCGGATCAGCCGGACGGCGACGAGCCCGAGGGACAGGACCAGGGCCGCGATGGCGGAGCCGTACAGATTGTGGTTGATGGTGAAGATCGTGACGAAGAGCAGCCCCGGCAGGACTGTCTCCACCATGCCGCGCACGCCGCCGAAGGCGTCGAAAAGGGCGGCCTCGGTGACCGCCTTCGCCTCCGCGTCCTGCTGTGTGCCGCCCGTCGGCCGGTCGCGGCCGGTACGGCGGTGGCGGGGCTGGTCCGTGTCGGGCGTCGGCTTGTCGAGAGACGTCACCGGCTACTCCTTGCCGAGCGGTCGCAGTTCGTATTTGGGGTTGAACAGCACCCGGCGCCCGTGACTCATGGCGATGCGGCCCGAGGCGATGAGCTTGCGGCCCGGCTCGATGCCTGCGATGGAGCGCCGGCCCAGCCAGACCACGTCGAGCGGCGCCGTGCCGTCGAAGAGCTCCGCCTCCAGGGCGGGCACTCCGGCCCGCGGGCGCAGGGTGACGGTCCGCAAGGTACCAGTCACCTTGACGATCTGCCGGTCCGTGCATTCGGAGATGCTCGTACAGCCCGAGGCGTGCGTGTCCTCCTGCAGTTCCTCGGACTCCAGGTCCTCCTGCGTGCTGGCCAGCCGGTCGAGCATGCGGCGGAAGCGGCCGGCGGATCTCTCCGCCCTGCCCGGCTTCTCGGATCGGGGAACGGCGCTCATACGGGAAGGGTACCGGTCTCCCGGTGGTACGGGCGGGCGCCCCGGACACCACCCGGACGGGTTACCCCCGTCACCCGCACGGGTGCGGCCTGCCACCCGGACGGGTGGTCAGCCGCGTTCGAAGCGGTAGCCCATGCCCGGCTCGGTGACGAAGTGCCGCGGGTGCGAGGGATCGGCCTCCAGCTTGCGGCGGAGCTGGGCCATGTAGACCCGCAGATAGTTGGTCTCGGTGCCGTACGAGGGCCCCCAGACCTCCTGGAGCAACTGCTTCTGGCCGACCAGCCGGCCCCCGTTGCGTACGAGGACCTCCAGCAGATGCCACTCGGTGGGGGTGAGGCGTACGTCACGGCCCTCCCGGTGGACCTTCTTCGCGGCCAGGTCGACGGTGAACCCGTCGGTCTCGACCATCACCAGGTCGTCGGCGCTCTCCTGGCCGACCGGTTCGGCCCGGCGTACGGCGGCGCGCAGCCGGGCCAGGAGCTCGTCCATGCCGAACGGTTTGGTGACGTAGTCGTCGGCCCCGGCGTCCAGCGCCTCGACCTTCTCGTCGGAGGTGTGCCGGGCGGAGAGCACGAGGACCGGCACCCGGGTCCAGCCGCGCAGCCCCCTGATCACCTCGACGCCGTCCATGTCGGGCAGCCCGAGGTCCAGGACGACGACGTCGGGGTGGCGTGCGGCGGCGAGCTGGAGGGCGGTCGCGCCGTCGGGCGCCGCGTCGACCTCGTACTTGCGCGCCTTCAGGTTGATCACGAGGGCACGTACGATCTGCGGCTCGTCGTCGACCACAAGCACCCGGGTCATCGCGGACCTGTCCTTCTCCGTAGGGAACTGCTGTGCTGGAACTGTTGTGCTGTTGTACGGAGCGCGGGGGCTCCGTGTTCGGCTGTCCCGGCACAAGCGCCGGGTGATTTCCGGTACGCGTACGTCATGAGGCGACCCGGGCGGGCAGGCCCGGATCCGGGTCCGGGGCCTTCCGTACCTGGCCGGAGGCCGCCTTGAGGGTGAGCACCATGGTCAGCCCGCCGCCCGGGGTGTCCTCCGCGTCGAGCGTGCCGCCCATGGACTCCGCGAACCCGCGGGCGACGGCGAGGCCCAGCCCGACCCCGGCGCCGCGCGGAGCGTCCCCGTAGCGCTGGAAGGGCTCGAAGATGCGCTCCTTGCCCTCGTCGGGGACGCCGGGGCCGCGGTCGGCCACCCGGAGCTCGACGCGTTCGCCCAGGGCGCTGGCGGCGACCGTGACGCGTTCCTGGCCGGGGCTGTACTTGACGGCGTTCTCGACGATGTTGGCGACGGCCCGCTCCAGCAGGCCCGGGTCGACGGCGACCATCGGGAGGGTCTCCGGGATGTCGAGGTCGACGCTGCCCTCCGGTACGCCCCCGAGGGCCATGGGCACGACCTCGTCGAGGTCGATCTCCCTGATCAGCGGGGTCACGGTGCCGGTCTGCAGCCGGGACATATCCAGCAGATTGCCGACCAGGTGGTCCAGCCGGTCGGCGCCGTCCTCGATGGCTTCCAGGAGCTCGGCCTCGTCGTCGCCGGACCAGGCGACGTCGTCGGAGCGCAGGGAGCTGACGGCGGCCTTGATGGCGGCCAGCGGCGTGCGCAGGTCATGGCTGACGGCGGCGAGCAGCGCGGTCCTGATCCGGTTGCCCTCGGCGAGCCTGCGGGCGGCTTCGGCCTCCCCCACCAAGCGCTGCCGGTCCAGGACGACCGCGGCCTGGGCGGCGAACGCGCCGAGCACCCGGCGGTCCTCGGCGGGCAGCACCCGGCCGGACAGGGCGAGCGCCATGTGGTCGCCGACCGGCATGTCCGCGTCGGCGTCCTCGGGCCGGGCCACCGGGGCAGGGCCGACGGACCCGGCGCGGGTCCACGGGTCGACATCGCTCGTACGCTCCAGCAGGGCGACGGACTCCATGCCGAACGTCTCGCGGACCCGCTCCAGCAGGGCGTCCAGGGACGTCTCGCCGCGCAGGACACTGCCCGCCAGGAAGGAGAGGATCTCCGACTCGGCGCGCAGCCGGGCCGCCTGATGGGTGCGTCTGGCCGCGAGGTCCACCACGGAGGCGACGCCCGCCGCCACGGCGAAGAAGATCACGATGGCGACGAAGTTCTCGGGGTCCTGGACGGTCAGCGTATGGGTGGGCGGGGTGAACCAGTAGTTGAGCAGCATCGAGCCGACGGCGGCGGATGCCAGGGCCGGCAGCAGCCCGCCGAGCAGGGCGGCGGCGACGGTCAGGAAAAGGAACAGCAGGACGTCGTTGGCGAGTCCGGGGCCGTCCTTGAGGCTGGTCAGGAGCAGGGCGAGCAGGGCGGGTCCCGCCACGCCCACCAGCCAGCCCGAGGTGATGCGGGCCCGGCCGAGGCGTGCGCCGCGGGCGATGGGCAGTCCGCGGCCCTTGGCCACCTCTTCGTGCGTGACGATGTGTACGTCGAGGTCGGGGCCGGACTCGCGGGCGACGGTGGCCCCGACGCCTGGCCCGTAAACGTACTGCCATGCCTTGCGGCGGCTGGAGCCGAGGACGATCTGGGTGGCGTTGACGCCGTGGGCGAACGCGAGGAGCGCCGAGGGGATGTCGTCGCCGATGACGTGGTGGAAGGTGCCGCCGAGGTCCTCGACCAGGGTGCGCTGGACGGTGAGTTCCTTCGGGGACGCGGAGGTGAGGCCGTCGCTGCGGGCGATGTACACGGCGAGGATCTCGCTGCCGGAGCCCTTGGCCGCCATCCTGGACGCGCGGCGGATGAGCGTACGGCCCTCGGGCCCGCCGGTCAGCCCCACGACGAAGCGTTCGCGGGCCTGCCAGGGGGTGCGGATGTTGTGCTCACCGCGGTACTGCTGGAGGTACTCGTCGGCCCGGTCGGCCACCCAGAGGAGCGCGAGTTCACGCAGGGCGGTGAGGTTGCCGGGACGGAAGTAGTTGGACAGGGCCGCGTCGACCCTGTCGGACTGGTAGATGTTTCCGTGCGCCATACGGCGGCGCAGCGCCTGGGGCGACATGTCGACGAGTTCGATCTGGTCGGCCCGGCGGGCGACCTCGTCGGGGACGGTCTCCTGCTGCCGGACGCCGGTTATGGACTCGACGACGTCGCCGAGTGATTCCAGATGCTGGATGTTGACGGTGGAGATCACGTCGATGCCGGCCCGGAGCAGCTCCTCGACGTCCTGCCAGCGCTTGGCGTTGCGGGACCCGGGCACGTTCGTGTGGGCCAGTTCGTCGACCAGGGCGACGGCGGGCGCGCGCTCCAGGACCGCGTCCACGTCCATTTCGGTGAGGACGTCGGAGCGGTGCTCGATGATGCGGCGGGGGATCTCTTCGAGGCCGTCCAGGAGTACCTGGGTGCGCGGCCGGTCGTAAGGCTCGACGTACGCGACGACGCAGTCCGTGCCCCGCTCGACGCGGCGGTGTGCCTCGGCGAGCATCGCGTACGTCTTGCCGACGCCGGGTGCCGCACCCAGGTAGATCCGAAGCTTGCCGCGTGCCATGGCCCCATTGTGTTCTGTGAGCAGGCCACCGCTGATGCGGCAGCCTGTTCGAAGCTACCCGCTGCTACGGCTGTTCGGTGACGCGCCCGTCGCTGATCTCCAGGACCCGGTCCGCGAGCCCCAGCAACGTGGCGTCGTGGGTGGCCACGAGCGCGGTGACGCCCTCGCCGCGTACGACGGCCCGCAGCAGCTCCATGACGGCGAGGCCGGTCTCCGCGTCGAGCTGCCCGGTGGGCTCGTCGGCGATGAGCAGGGCGGGCCGGTTGGCGAGGGCCCTGGCGATGGCGACGCGCTGCTGCTGGCCTCCCGAGAGCTCTCCCGGCCGCTGCCCGGCGTGCTCGTCGAGCCCGACCAGAGCCAGCAGCAGCGCCACCCGGTCCTCACGCTCGCGCGGGTCGGCCCGGCGCAGCCGCATCGGTACGCCGACGTTCTCGGCGGCGGTGAGGATGGGGATCAGGCCGAACGACTGGAAGATGAAGCCGATCCGGTCCCGGCGCAGTTCCAGCAGCCCGTTCTCGCCGAGCCCGGACAGATCGGTGCCGTCGACGGTGATCCGGCCGGAGTCCGGGGAGTCGAGCCCTCCGACGAGGTTGAGCAGCGTCGTCTTGCCGGACCCCGACCGGCCCTTGAGCGCGACGAGCTCACCGCGCGGCACCTCGAACGAGACACCGCGCAGCGCGTGCACGGCGGACGCGCCGGTTCCGTACGAGCGGTGCAGATCCTCGACCCGCACCATGGGTCCGCCGATGCCGTGCGTCATGCCTCTCCCCCGTGCCTCTCCCCGTACACACGTGCCCCGCCGTCTTTGCGTGCGGGCGCCGCCAGTATGTGCGTACGGCACACAGGCGGGCAACGGCCGGTGGGCCGCACCCCGGAAACGGGGTACGGCCCACCGGCTTCGACCGGGCTTCCGCCGCGGTCAGTGGATCTCGGTGATCTCGGGTCCGCGCTGGAGCCGGCCCATGCCGCCGGAGAACTTGGAGGTCTCCTGCTCGTCCTGCTGCACACCCTCGGGCACCATCTGCGCGTCGTTGGGCAGCTTGAGGACGATCGGGTCGCGCGGCGCCATCGGGCCGTCGCCGCGGACGACCACGGTGTCGCGGAAGATCGTCTCCAGCAGTCCCGCGGCCTGCGGCTGCACCGCGCCCTGGCCGGAGATCACCCCGCGCAGGAACCAGCGCGGCCCGTCGATGCCGACGAAGCGCACGAGCTGTACGCCGTTGGTCCCGTCCGGAAGCTGTACGGGGACCTGAGCGCGCAGCTCCCAGCCCAGCGGCCCCTCGACCTCGTCGATGATGCCGCCCTGCTGGGTGATCCCGGCGGCGATCTCCTCGCGGACCTCGCCCCAGATGCCCTCGCGCTTGGGCGCGGCGAATGCCTGGAGCTGGATCGCGCTGTCGCGCAGCACGACGGTGGCGGCGACGATCGCGTCACCCGCGACCTCGACCCGCAGCTCCATGCCGTCGACCCCGGGGACGTAGATCCCGCCCAGGTTCACCCGGCCCTCGTCGGGCCGGGACACCTCGGAGATGTCCCACGGCCCATCGGGCCGGGGAGCCGGGGGAAGGTTCGTCCGGCGTCGTACGGCGCCGTCGAGCTCGTCGGCGACCTGCTCGGCCTCGCGCGCTTCGTCCGCCGTGTCCTCGGCGGAACCACTGTTCTTGCGACGTCCGAACACGTCAATGTCCTTCCCGGTCGGATACGACCGAAGCGTAGCTGTTCCCACCCTGGCAATTACCGCCCGTGACGCCGTCCACAGCGGCATGACCGCCGGTGGACCCGAAGCCCCCCTCGGCCCGCGCCGAGCCGGGAAGCTCCGCCACCTCGTGGAAGCGCACCTTCTCGACCTGCTGGACGACCAGTTGGGCAATCCGGTCGAACCGCTCGAACCTCACGGCCTCGTGTGGGTCGAGATTGACCACGATTACCTTGATCTCTCCACGGTACCCGGCATCGACCGTCCCCGGGGCATTCACGAGTGCCACTCCGCAGCGGGCCGCGAGGCCGGAGCGGGGGTGCACGAACGCCGCGTACCCGTCGGGCAGCGCGATCGACACCCCGGTGGGCAGTACGGCGCGTTCGCCCGGGGCGAGTTCGGCGGCCTCGGTGGTCACCAGATCGGCACCGGCGTCGCCGGGATGCCCGTAGGCGGGGAGGGGCACGTCCGGGTCGGTCCGGCGGATCAGTACGTCCACGGGGTGCCGCATCAGGGGTTCACCTCGAACGCGCGTACGCGCTTGACCCGGTCCGGGTCGGCCATCGCCGCCCGGATCTCCTCGGGGCGGCCGTTGTCGATGAAATGGTTCACTGCGACCTCGATGAAGAGGGCTTCGGCACGGACCGCGACGGGCCCCCCGGGGCCGCCTATCCGGCCGGTCGCCCTGCAGTAGATCTTGCGTTTGTGTACGGCGGTGGCCTCGGCGTCCAGGAACAGGACCGTGCCCACTGGAACGGGCCTGACGTAGTCCGTCTCCAGCCGCCCGGTCACCGCGATCACCCGCAGCAGCCAGCTCAGCGAGCCGAGCGTCTCGTCCAGCGCGGTGGCCAGCACACCGCCGTGTGCGAGCCCCGGGGCGCCCTGGTGGTCGGGCTTCACCGTGAACTCGGCGGTGACGCTCACGCCCTCGCCCGCCCGGGCCTGGAGGTTCAGCCCGTGCGGCTGTTCCCCACCGCAGCCGAAGCACTGCCCGTAGTGCGAACCGAGGAGCACGCCGGGTGCCGGGGCGTCGGGATGCCGGACCGGTTTCACCGCCCCGGCCGGGGGTGTCAGACGTGTAGATGTTCCACTCACAGGCGCAGACCTTACCCGCGCCGCCGGGCGCCGGCCGCGCCGTGCCAAGCTTGGCTCCATGCAGCCTTCCGCACCGCCTTTCGACGAACGTCTCACCGCGCCCCGCACGTGGTGGCTCATCGCCTTCGGGGTCGGGCTCGCCTGTGCCCTGATCCTCATGCCGTTCGGCGGCCTGCCGCTGCTCGGCGGCCTGGTCGGCGGCACCGCCGCGTGCGCCGTGATCGTGAGTTCGTACGGGTCGGTACGCATCCGGGTGGTGGCGGGCGCTCTGGTCGCCGGTGAGGCGCGGATCCCGCTGTCGGCGCTCGGGGAAGCACGTGTGCTGGACGCGGAGGAGGCCCTCGCCTGGCGCACGCACAAGGCGGACGCGCGGGCCTTCATGCTGCTGCGCAGCTACGTCCCGACGGCGGTACGGGTGGAGGTCACGGACCCGGACGACCCGACTCCGTATCTCTATCTGTCGACCCGGCAGCCGCAGGCCCTGGTGGCGGCCCTGACGGCGGTACCCGCCTGAGCGGGGCCCGCTTAGTCGTTGAGGCCCTTCGGAAGCCCCTTGACGGGCTCCGCGGGCGGTTCGAGCGGGGATAGCGCCGGGAGGCGGTCCCAGGGGATCTGCCGGCCGCGCAGGTCGTTCCTGACCCGTTCGGCGAGCTTTCTGGTGTCTCTGCGGTTCATCAGGGCGCCGACGGCGGCGCCGACCATGAACGGGATGAGGTTGGGCAGGTCGCGCGCCATGCGCTTCATGATCTGCTGTCGCAGCTCGCGCCTCATCCGGCCGCCCAGCGCCAGGTTCAGTGTGGCGGGGCGGGTGACGTCTATGCCGCGCTCCTCCGTCCAGGACATCAGATATGCGGCGCTGCGCTGCGCGAGGCCGCCCGGCGGGCGCAGGCCGTAGACCTCGTGGAGCTCGGCGACGAGCTTCATCTCGATGGCCGCGACCCCGGTGATCTCCGTGGCCAGCTCGGCCATCATGGCCGGAGGCACGGGCAGCATGGCGGCTGCCCCGACACCCGCTCCGACGGTGGCCGTCGCGTTGCACGCGCCCGCGATGAGCTTGTCGGCGAGTTCCTCGGGGCCGAGCCCCGGGAACTGCCCGCGCAGGGCGTCCAGGTCGCGTACGGGGATGCGGGGGGCCATGTCGATGACCCGGTCGGCCAGGTGGGTCAGCAGCTCCCTGACGCCCGCTCCGCTCTTCGCCACGCCCCGTTTCAGTGAGTGCAGACGGCCGGTCCGGGCTGCTTCGAGCGGGGCCGGCAGGTCCCGCCCATTGTCGGATGTGCGGTCGTCGGATGTGCCGCTGTCGGATGTGCCGGGAGAGGGTGACAGGGCGGCCTCACGCTCGGCAGATGTGCTCTCGCCTTCTGCCGGGCCGGTGCCGCCCTGATACGCCTCCGACGGCCTGTCGCGCCGCAAGCGCCGTTGATTCCGGAACGGTGTGTCGCCTGCCACGGCCGGCCGCCGTCAGTCGCAGTCGCGGCAGATGGGCTGGCCGTTCTTCTCGCGCGCGAGCTGGCTCCTGTGATGGACGAGGAAGCAGCTCATGCAGGTGAACTCGTCGGCCTGCTTCGGCAGGACGCGCACGGCGAGCTCCTCGTTGGACAGGTCCGCTCCGGGCAGCTCCAGTCCTTCCGCCGCGTCGAACTCGTCGACGTCGACGGCCGATGCCGCCTTGTCGCTGCGACGAGCCTTGAGCTCTTCGAGGCTGTCCTGGTCCACGTCGTCGTCGGTCTTGCGTGGGGTGTCGTAATCCGTTGCCATGTCGCTCTCCCCCTCATGGGTGTCTGCGGTGTCTCCAGCGCACGTAACGCGTGAGAGGCCGGACTTGTGCCCGACCTGAGGCGGAGATTTTGCCTCACATCAAGGTCTGTTACTCAATCGACACCCAACCCGATCTCTCGAGAGCGATCAGCTTGGGTGGCGATGGGGACCGTACACGGTCCCCGTACTCGGGTTCACGGGTGCCACCCCGTGTACTTCCCGTGATATCGGCCCCTGAAAACCCGGACGATTACAGGTTTTCCGGCAAACTCTTGATCACGGAGAGTAGGAGTGGCGAGAACGAGCGCTGTGATCGATCACACACGGATTCGACCGCGATCCGCCCCAGAAATTCCGCCCAAAGCGAACAGAGCGCTCCGAGACCGTCCAATGCGGCTTCACACCGCGAAGCGTCTCAGACCGGAAGGGTGACACGCATCACGAGACCACCGCCCTCGCGGGGTTCGGCGATGATACGGCCTCCGTGCGCCCGCGCGACCGACCGCGCGATCGACAGACCGAGCCCGACCCCCTTGTCGCTGCCGGTGCGCTCCGTACGCAGCCGCCTGAACGGCTCGAACAGATTGTCGATCTCGTACGCCGGTACGACCGGCCCCGTATTGGAGACAACCAGAACCGCCTGGCCCTGCTGTGCGGTCGTGGTGACCTCGACCCAGCCGCCCTCCGCCACGTTGTACCGGACAGCGTTCTGTACGAGGTTCAGGGCGATCCGCTCCAGCAGCACGCCGTTGCCCTGGACGACGGCGGCCTCCCGCTCGCCGCGGATCGTCACGCCGTTCTCCACGGCCTCCGCGTGGGCCTGGTCGATCGCGCGCTCGGCGACCTCGGCCAGGTCGACGGGCTTGCGCTCGATGATCTGGTTGTCACTGCGGGCGAGCAGCAGCAGCCCCTCGACAAGCTGTTCGCTGCGCTCGTTGGTGGCCAGCAGGGTCTTGCCCAGTTGCTGGAGCTCCGGCGGTGCCTCCGGGTCGGAGAGATGGACCTCCAGCACGGTGCGGTTGATGGCGAGCGGGGTGCGCAGCTCGTGCGACGCGTTGCCGACGAAGCGCTGCTGGGCGGTGAAGGCGCGCTCCAGGCGGTCCAGCATGTCGTCGAAGGTGTCGGCGAGCTCCTTCAGCTCGTCGTCCGGGCCGTCCAGCTCGATCCGGCGGGACAGGTCCGTGCCCGCCACCCTGCGGGCGGTACGGGTGATCCGGCCCAGCGGGGACAGGACGCGCCCCGCCATGGCGTAACCGAAGGCGAACGCGATGACGCTCAGGCCGACGAGGGCCAGCAGCGAGCGGTTGAGCAGGGAGTCGAGCGCGTGCTGGCGCTGCTGGTTGACGCAGGCGCTCATTGCCGCGTTGAAGGTGTCCGGACTGGCCTCCTTCGGCAGCTTGCACACCTCGCTGGTGACCTGGCCGTTCACGATCTTGAACGGCAGGTCGCTGCCCACGTCCAGGGCCTGCGCGGCCAGCATGTAGATGATCGAGAGCAGCACGATGCCAGCGATCAGGAACATGCCGCCGTAGAGCAGCGTGAGCCGTATCCGGATGGTCGGACGCAGCCACGGGTAGGGAGGCTCCTGCTGCTTGGGCTCCCAGGTCGGTTTCGGAGGCGCCGCCGGAGGCGCTGGGGTCGATGCCACGGGACCCTCAGATCCGGTATCCGGAGCCGGGCACGGTGACGATGACGGGGGGCTCACCGAGCTTGCGGCGCAGGGTCATGACCGTCACGCGCACCACGTTGGTGAACGGATCGGTGTTCTCGTCCCATGCCTTCTCCAGCAACTGCTCGGCGGAGACGACCGCGCCCTCGCTGCGCATCAGGACCTCCAGGACGGCGAACTCCTTGGGGGCGAGCTGGATCTCCTTCTCGTCGCGGAACGCCTCGCGGCGGTTGGGGTCGAGCCTGATGCCGGCCCGCTCAAGGACGGGCGGCAGCGCGACCGTCGTACGGCGCCCCAGGGCGCGCACCCGCGCGGTCAGCTCGCTGAACGCGAAGGGCTTGGGCAGATAGTCGTCCGCGCCGAGTTCGAGGCCCTCGACCCGGTCGCTGACATCCCCCGAAGCGGTGAGCATGAGCACCCGGGTGGGCATGCCGAGCTCGACGATCCTGCGGCAGACGTCGTCGCCGTGCACCAGCGGGAGGTCCCGGTCCAGTACGACCACGTCGTAGTCGTTGACCCCGATGCGTTCCAGGGCGGCCGCACCGTCGTAGACGACGTCGACGGCCATGGCCTCCCGGCGCAGTCCGGTGGCCACCGCATCGGCGAGCAGATGCTCGTCCTCGACGACGAGTACGCGCACGGCGCAGTCCTTCCCTCGATCTCCAGAAACCACAAAGCAAGCAAGTGTGAGCGGCCGGTGTCCCAGGACGCTCTTCGCACGTCAGCGGCACCCGCTGTGCGCTTCCATCCTGCCCGTAACACGCGTAAACCGGCGGTAAGGCGGCGCGGCCTTGCCGCCGCCTCCAGGAAATCGCGGGATTTTCCGGGTCAGTTGAGGTTTCCCCCGGGCCGGGTCTGGGGAGGACGACTTCACACCCGCGGTCACGCCATGCATGTGGCATACCACAGCCCGCTCTGTCCCCAGAGAGAACGCGTGATCACCTGTCCTCGGGTCCATGACCGAGGAAATCCCGGGCACACCCCCGTGCCACCGACTCACCAATGAGGGGGCGCTAATGGACGCTTTCACAGCAGGTCTGCTGCACCGCATCAAGACCACCAAGTCCGACCTCACGAGGGCGCGCGAAACGGGCGACGACTTCCTCGCGGATGTCGAGCAGGGAGAGCTGGACGACCTGCTCCGTCTCGCCGCCGAACACGGCGTGAAGATCAGCACGACGAGCGCCTGAACCGTCACGAGAGGTCCCGGTCGGCCCTCCTGGGTCCGCGCCGGGGCCCTCTCGTATGCGCGGTTCTTCTCGACGGCGGACAGTCGTCAGTCGTGCCAGGCCCCCAGGTCCTCCAGGAGGGCCTGCAGCGGCTCGAACACGCCCGGTGACGCGGCCACCATCAGGTCGTCGTCGCCGGGCGCCCCCGGGCGCCCGCCGGTGAGCGCGCCCGCCTCCCGGGCGATGAGATCACCGGCCGCCATGTCCCACGGGTGGAGCCCGCGCTCGAAGTAGCCGTCGAGCCGGCCCGCCGCCACGTCGCAGAGGTCGACGGCGGCCGAGCCGCCGCGGCGGATGTCACGCAGCCGCGGAATGAGCTGCCGGGCCACCTCGGCCTGGTGCGTGCGGACCTTGGTGACGTAGTTGAAGCCGGTGGACACGAGCGCCTGGTCGAGCGGCGGTGCCGGGCGGCAGTGCAGGATCCCGTCACCCAGGTGGGCGCCGCCGCCGAGCACCGCGTGGTACGTCTCACGGCGCATCGGAACCTCCACCACCCCGACGACCCGCTCCCCGTCCCGCTCGGCGGCGATGGAGACGGCCCAGGTGGGCAGCCCGTAGAGGTAGTTCACCGTGCCGTCGAGCGGGTCGATGACCCAGCGGATGCCGCTGGTCCCCTCGGCGCCGCCCCCCTCCTCGCCGAGGAAGCCGTCACGGGGGCGGCGCTCGCCGAGGAAGCCGGTGATCAGCTTCTCGGCCGCTATGTCCATCTCGGTGACGACATCGATGGGGCTCGACTTGGTGGCGGCCACCCTCAGGTCGGCGGGGCGGCCGTCGCGCAGCAGGGCTCCGGCGCGGCGGGCGGCCTCCAGGGCGAGGTCGAGCAGTTCGGACAGCAAGGGGTCGGTCACAAGCAAGGGGTCGGTCACAACGCTCCCACGGAATGGCTGGGCTTTTCGTTCGTGTGTACGGACGGGTCAGGCGTACGGGCTGTCGGCCCCCGCGGCGGCGGGCTTCGGCGTCCTGCCCGGACAGCAGCCGACCGGGCACAGGTCGTGGCTCGGCCCGAGCCCGCCCAGCGCG
>DATCWZ010000364.1:0-4322 GCA_036566065.1 Streptomyces sp.
GGCGGTTGCGCGACAGTACGACAGCGGTCGCCGCCGCACAGGAGCGCTGCACCGGACTCGACCGTCTGTCGCGGCGCGTCACCGACGAGGTGCGCGGGCTGGGCCCCCTGCGCCAGGAGTACGAACGTGTGGCCGGGCTCGCGGGTCTGACCGCGGGCACCTCCGCCGACAACGAGCGGAAGATGCGGCTGGAGGCGTACGTCCTCGCCGCCAGGCTCGAACAGGTCGCCGCCGCCGCCACGGCGCGCCTCCAGCGGATGTCGTCCGGCCGCTACACGCTCGTGCACTCCGATGCCCGCGCGGGCGCCCGCAGGGCGGGCCTCGGACTGCATGTCGTGGACTCCTGGACGGGCAGCGAGCGCGACACAGCGACTCTGTCGGGCGGCGAGACGTTCTTCGCCTCGCTGGCCCTGGCGCTAGGCCTCGCCGATGTCGTCACGGACGAGGCGGGCGGCGTACGGCTGGACACCCTCTTCATCGACGAGGGCTTCGGCAGCCTGGACGACCAGACACTGGACGAGGTGCTCGACGTCCTGGACTCGCTCCGGGAGCGGGACCGCAGCGTCGGCATCGTCAGCCATGTCGCCGACCTGCGCCGCCGCGTCCCCGCCCAGCTCGAAGTGGTCAAGGAGCGGCACGGCTCGGCGGTACGCCACCGGACCTCCGGCGCGTTCTGCGGCTGACCCCCCGAGGGGTCAGCCGCTGCTGCTGTCAGAGCCTGGACAGTTCGTCCACCAGATCGTCGAGGCCGAGTGACCCCTGCGAGAGGGCCGCCATGTGCCATGCCTTGAGATCGAACGCGTCGCCGTGCGCCTTGCGGGCGTTCTCCCGGCCCAGCAGCCAGGCGCGCTCGCCCAGCTTGTAGCCGATCGCCTGCCCCGGCATCGACAGATAGCGGGTCAGCTCGCTCTCCACGAAGTCGGCGGGCCGGCCACTGTGGCTGCCGAAGAACTCCTGGGCCAGATCCGGCGTCCACCGCTCACCGGGATGGAACGGCGAGTCCGCGGGGATCTCCAGCTCCAGATGCATGCCGATGTCCACGATCACCCGGCAGGCACGCATCATCTGGGCGTCCAGATAGCCGAGCCTACGTTCCGCGTCGGGCAGGAAGCCCAGCTCGTCCATCAGCCGCTCCGCGTACAGCGCCCAGCCCTCCGCGTTGGCGCTGACCTGGCCGATCGACGCCTGATAGCGGGAGAGGCTGTCGGCGACATGGGTCCACTGGGCGATCTGCAGATGGTGCCCGGGCACGCCCTCGTGGTACCAGGTGGACACCAGGTCGTACACCGGGAACCTGGTCTCGCCCATCGTGGGCAGCCAGGTGCGGCCGGGACGCGAGAAGTCCTCCGAGGGGCCCGTGTAGTACGGGGCGGCCGCGCCGCCCGGCGGTGCGATCCGGGACTCCACCTTCCGTACCCGCTCGGCGAGGTCGAAGTGCGTGCCGTCCAGCGCCGCGATGGCCTCGTCCATCAGGCCCTGCAGCCAGTCCCGCACCTCGTCGACACCCTCGATGTGCTTGCCGTGCACATCGAGATGGGCGAGCGCCTCCCAGGGGCCCGCGCCGGGGAGGATCTTCCCGGCCTCGGTCCGCATCTCGGCCAGCAGCCGGTGGTATTCGGACCAGCCGTACGCGTACGCCTCGTCGAGGTCCAGATCGGTGCCGTTGTACTGCCGGGCCCAGCGCGCGTAGCGCTCACGGCCCACAGTGTCCGGAGCGCCCTCGATGGCCGGGGCGTACACCCTGCTCATCCACTCGTGCAGTGATACGAGTCCCTGCGTGGCCAGACGCGCGGCCTCGTCCAGCTCGCCACGCAGTGTGTCAGGGCCGGGCGCGACGAAGTCCTGGAAGAAGCCGGGCCCGCCGTCGCCCGCCCAGGCCGCGAGCTGCTCGATGAAGGTGGCCGTCGCCCGCGGTCCCGCGTACAGCTTGCGTTCGAGCCCGAGTTCGAGCGAGGCGCGGTAGCCGTCGAGTGCCGCGGGGACCGCGCGCAGGCGGTCCACGACGGCCGCCCAGTCCTCGTCCGTCGCGGTCGGCATCATGGTGAACACATCGTGGATGCTGTGGGCGGGCGACTGCAGATTGGACACGGTCCGCAGCCCCTCGTCCGCCTCGTGCACGGCGAGTTCGGCCGTCAGGCGCTCACGCAGCAGCCGTGCGCAGCGGCGTTCCTCGTCCGCGTCGGCGCCCGGCAGCCGCTCCGCCGCGTCGAGTTCGACGAGAGTGTGCCGGATGAGCGCGGCGACGGCCTCCTGGCCCGCGGGCGAGAAATCGGGCAGGCGACGGGAGCTTTCGGCGACACCCAGGTAGGTACCGGTGATCGGATCGAGTTCGATGAATGCGTCGACGTAGGCGTCGGCGACCTGTCGGGGCAGCGCGCTGCTCGGGGTATCTGACATGCGGACATCCTCGTACGCCGGCGGCGCACGCGTCAGCGGTATGTCCCGCTTCAGCCGTCGGCGGAAAGACCGGAGGCGCCGGCGGAGTCCCGTGCGGGTACCGCGGGCTCCAGATATGGCGCCTGGCTCCCCGCGGAGGGCGGCAGCAGCGGACCGCACTCCCACTGCTGGAAGATCAGCCGGGTCTCGACCCGCGCCACCTCCCGGCGAGAGGTGAACTCGTCCAGGACCAGCCGCTGCAGATCCGCCGTACCGGACACGGCCACATGCACCAGATAGTCGTCGGGCCCGGTCAGATGGAACAGTGCCCGCGACTCGGGCAGCCCCCTGATCCGCTCGACGAACGGGCCGATGAGCTCCCTGCGGTGCGGCCGGACCTGCACCAGCAGCAGGGCCTCCAGACCGCGGCCGAGCCGGGCGGGGTCGACGCGCAACTGATGTCCGAGGATGACGCCGGACCTGCGCAGCCGCGTCACCCGGTCCAGGCAGGTGGAAGGCGCCACGCCGACTTCGGCGGCGAGCTCGCGGTACGTTGTCCGGGCATCGTTCTGCAGCAGTCGCAGAATGTGCAGATCCACCGGGTCCAGAGCGACAGAATCAGCCATCGGGCGAACGTAACACGGCTGTTTGCCGCTACGGGCCGGTAGCTGTTCAGAGTGGTGACATGGACACCGAAGCATCGCCGACCCCCTGGGTACCCACCCGGGCGAGGGCATTTGCCACTGAAGCCGTGCACGCCGGCCGCGACGATCTCGCGGCGCTCGGAGTGCACGCCCCGCCGCTCGACCTGTCCACCACCTACCCCTCGTACGACTCGAGGGGCGAAGCCGAGCGGATCGACGCCTTCGCCTCCACCGGTGCGCAGCTCGAAGGGCCCCCCATCTACGCCCGGCTGGACAATCCGACAACCGCCCGCTTCGAGACGGCACTCGCCCGTCTGGAAGGCGCGGAGAGCGCTGTCGCGTTCGCCAGCGGGATGGCGGCACTCACCGCCGTCCTGCTGGCCCGCGCGAGCATGGGACTGCGCCATGTTGTCGCCGTCCGTCCGCTTTACGGCTGCAGCGACCATCTTCTCAACGCCGGACTGCTCGGCAGCGAGGTGACCTGGACCGACCCCGGCGGCATCGCCGACGCGATCCGCCCGGACACCGGCCTCGTGATGGTCGAGACCCCCGCGAACCCGACCCTGGCCGAGGTCGACATCCGGGCCGTCGCCCACTCCTGCGGGTCGGTGCCGCTGCTCGTCGACAACACCTTCGCCACGCCCGTCCTGCAGCGGCCCATCGAACTCGGGGCCCGCATCGTGCTGCACAGCGCCACCAAGTACCTGGGCGGGCACGGCGATGTGATGGGCGGCGTCGTCGCCTGTGACGAGGAATTCGCCGCGGGACTGCGCCAGGTGCGCTTCGCCACCGGCAGCGTCCTGCATCCGCTGGCCGGCTATCTGCTGCTGCGCGGTCTTTCCACCCTTCCGGTACGGGTACGTGCGGCGTCGGCGAGCGCCGCCGAGCTCGCGCGCAGGCTCTCCGCAGATCCGCGGATCGCACGGGTGCACTATCCGGCGCTGGGCGGGGCGATGGTCTCCTTCGAGGTGAACGGGGACCCGCACCAGGTGATCGCCGGTGTCCGGCTCGTCACGCCCGCGGTCAGCCTGGGCAGTGTCGACTCGCTGATCCAGCACCCGGCCTCCATCAGCCACCGCATCGTGGACGAGGGCGACCGCAGGGCCGCCGGTGTCAGCAACCGGCTGCTGCGGCTCTCGGTCGGCCTTGAGGACGTCGAGGACCTGTGGGCCGACCTGTCCCAGGCGCTCGGCGACGAGGCCGTCGCCGGCTCCTCGGACCAGCAGGTTCCGGCGGGCCAGTCGGCCTGAGCCGGCTGACACCGTACCGACACAGCACCGGCGTGGCCGCGGCCACGCCGGT
>DATCWZ010000509.1:0-2194 GCA_036566065.1 Streptomyces sp.
GTGCCGAGGACGAGCAGGGCGAGCTGGCCGCGCGTGGTGTTGACCGTTTCCCGCTGACGTGCGATGGCGATGGCGTCCGTGTGATGGAAGAGCGCCGGTAAGTCTTCGTTCCTGAACACCATGGACCGCAGCGGTTCGGGAATCGCCGTCATGTTCACACCCCCGTGTGCAGTTACGGGCCTGCCCGGCCGGGGCAACGAGACTAGGGTCGCCGCCCCGGCGGCTGCAACGGTGCCTCGGGCGGCCGTTCCCTTCGAACGTACCGCCGATGCCCGGTTCCGTAATCCGCCGTGCTGCGACAATCTCGCCGCCGACGTGTTGCGGACCCGGACCGGGTGTGCGGGGCCGGAACGCCGCTGCGTGCACAGGCGTCCCTTGGGGAGCGGGCGGTGCGCCGCGGCCGCCCGGGTACCGGATTCCGCGGCCCCCGGTTTCCGGCGTCACTCAACCGGGCGAAACCACGGGCGGATTACCGGTTGCGCAATAGCGTGTGAACGCGGAATCCACAGCACGGCGACGTTTTCGGGAAGCCGGGATGCGAGTAATGTTACTGTGCCGGACACTGCGATTACGCAGGTAGCTGGCAACGAACCAGCATCCGGAATCAAGCCATCAAGGACGGCCGTGAAGACCAACGAAACCTCCCCCTCCTTCGCCATCGCGAAGAAGAGCCGTGTGCCACTCGCCAAGATCGACGCCCGAGGCGCCGAGGCAACCAGGAAGCTCGGCCGGGTATTCGGTACCGGCACAGGTCGCCCAACCCAGACTTCGACCTTTAGTTCGGCTCTCTGAACCGGGTCGCAGGATGGCTAGACTGGCGGAATGACAGGACCCCTGGTCCCCTTCCGCGAAATCGTGCTCAAAGTGCACAGCAGATGCGATCTTGCGTGCGACCATTGCTATATCTATGAACACGTGGATCAGAGCTGGCGTACCCGCCCGAAGACCATCTCTGACGAAGCTGTTTCATGGACTGCGAAACGCCTGGCCGAGCATGCGTCAGCGCATGCGCTGCCTTCCATGTCAGTGATCCTGCATGGAGGAGAGCCGCTCCTCGCGGGCCCTGCGCATCTGCGCCGCGTCTGCCAGGAGCTCACGTCGGCACTGAACGGTATCGCTGAGCTGGATCTCAGGATTCACACCAACGGCGTCCAGCTCAGCCCCCGGTATCTCGACCTCTTCGACGAGTTCGGCGTCAGGGTCGGCATCTCCCTCGACGGAGACCGCGCGGCCAACGACCGGCACCGTCGCTACGCCAATGGGCGCAGCAGCCACGCCCAGGTCCTCAAGGCGATCGCGCTGCTCCATACTGAGCGCTACCGCCACCTCGACCTCGGCCTCCTGTGCACCATCGACATCCGCAACGATCCGGTCGCCGTCTACGACGCGCTCGCCGGACTCGAGCCCCCGGCCGTCGACTTCCTGCTCCCCCACGCCACCTGGCAGGAGCCCCCGCCGCGCCCCGGCGGCTCGCCCACGGCTTACGCCGACTGGCTGCTCGCGATCTTCGACCGCTGGAACGGACAAGGCCGCCCCCTGCCGGTACGCCTGTTCGACTCGGTTCTCTCCAGCCTGAGCGGCGGCCCCAGTCTCACCGAGTCCCTCGGGCTCGCCCCCACCGACCTCGTCGTCGTCGAGACCGACGGACAGCTGGAGCAGGTGGATTCGCTCAAGAGTGCGTACGAGGGTGCCGCGGCCACCGGATTCGATGTCTTCACCCACACCTTCGACGAGGTCGCCGCCCACCCCGGGGTCCGGGCGCGGCAGCTCGGCCTGGCCGGCGTCAGCGAGACGTGCCGCACATGCCCCGTCGTACGTTCGTGTGGCGGCGGGCTCTACACGCACCGCTACCGCGAGGCGAACGGTTTCGACAACCCCTCCGTGTACTGCGCCGACCTGGCGGCGCTGGTGCGAGGCATCGAGGAGCGTACGCAGGCGTCGTCGGTCTCACCCGCGGTCACCGAGCCGTACGAACTGATCGCGGCCCAGCAGGACCTGACCCGTATCGTCCTGGCCTCACTGCACGAGGACCTCGGCGGCGACGAGCACTGGGACGAGGCATGGGAACTCGCCGCGGCCGTCGAGCGGACCGACGCCGGGGCCGGTGCCCTGGACGGCGTACTCGCTCACCCGTACACCCGCACCTGGCTGGCCGACGCGCGGGACGCGGCCCGGACCGGGCGGCCGGGCGGCC
>DATCWZ010000484.1:0-2482 GCA_036566065.1 Streptomyces sp.
GATGTACGGCGAGCCGGATGATGTGAAGGTCGCCGCCTTCTGCTCGTCCGAGCCGGACGCGGGCTCCGACGTCGCCTCCATGCGCACCCGCGCCGTCTACGACGAGGCCAGGGACGAGTGGGTGCTCAACGGCACCAAGACGTGGGTGACCAACGGCGGCATCGCCAACGTCCATGTCGTCGTCGCCGTCGTCGACCCGGAGGCCGGCTCCAAGGGACACGCCTCCTTCATCGTCCCGCCTGCCACCCCCGGCCTCTCCCAGGGCCAGAAGTTCAGGAAACACGGCATCAGGGCATCGCACACCGCCGAGATCGTCCTTGAGGACGTCCGCGTCCCGGGCCACTGCCTGCTCGGCGGCAAGGAGAAGCTCGACGCGCGCCTCGCCCGGGCCAGGGAGCGCGCCCGCTCCGGTGGCGAGCGCGTGAAGAACGCGGCGATGGCCACCTTCGAGGCGTCCCGCCCGGCGGTCGGCGCGATGGCCGTCGGCACGGCCCGTGCCGCGTACGAGGTGGCGCTGGACTACGCGCGGACCCGCACCCAGTTCGGCCGCCCGATCATCGACAACCAGGGCATCGCCTTCCAGCTCGCCGATATGCGTACGCGGATTGACGCGGCCAGGCTGCTGGTCTGGCGGGCCTCCTGGATGGCGGCCACCGGCAAGCCGTTCACCTCCGCCGAGGGTTCGATGTCCAAGCTGTACGCCAGTGAGGCGGCCAAGACCGTCACCGCGCAGGCGGTCCAGATCCTCGGCGGCAACGGCTTCACCCGCGAGTACCCGGTGGAGCGCATGCACCGGGACGCGGCGATCTACACCATCTTCGAGGGCACCAGTGAGATCCAGCGCCTGGTGATCGCCCGCACCCTGTCGGGCATGCCGATCCGCTAGCGGCGGGCCCGGCGGGGTGCGGGAGCAGTCGCCCGGCTACTTCTTCGGCAGGTGCGCCTCGATGGCCGCGATCACCTCGGGGGCCTCCGGCTCGGTGCGGGGACGGATCCGGGCGACCGGCTCACCGGCCGGGGAGATCAGGAACTTCTCGAAGTTCCACTGGACGTCGCCGGCCGCGCCGTCGGCGTCCGCGAGCTTCGTCAGCTCCGCGTACAGCGGGTGACGCCCCTCGCCGTTGACGTCGAGCTTCGCCAGCAGCGGGAAGCTGACGCCGTACGTCGTCGAGCAGAACGCCTGGATCTCCTCGGCGGTGCCGGGCTCCTGGCCCGCGAACTGGTTGCAGGGCGCCCCGAGGACGGTGAAGCCCCGCTCGCCGTACTGCTTCTGGAGCCGCTCCAGGCCCTCGTACTGCGGGGTGAGCCCGCACTTGGACGCGACGTTCACCAGCAGAACCGCGCGGCCCTCGAAGGCCCCCAGAGTGGTGGGCTCGCCGGCGAGGGTCCGCAGCTCGATGTCGTACAGGGTCATGAAAAGTCTCCTCGGTCCATGGCGTCTGCGTTCATTGTGACGCCCTGACCCGCAGCACCTGCCCCGGGCCGACCTTCTTGTAGAAGAACGTGGTCGGCTTCAGCTCCCCGGTGGTGTCGCCCGCGTACCCGGGGATGGAGCCGTACTCCGTCCAGCCCGCCGCACGGTAGAGCCGCTCCGCCGGGCTGCCGGTCTCGGTGTCGAGGACCAGCAGCGACAGCCCCTCGTCGGCCGCCGACTGCTCGACGGCGGACAGGAGGGCCCGGCCGATGCCGTGGCCGCGCGCCGAAGGGCGCACCATCAGTTTGGCGATCTCCGCGCGGTGCCGGGCATTGGGCAGGGCGGGCCGCACCAGGCCGACCGTGCCGTACACCTGTTCGCCATCCCGGGCGATCCAGACCTGATGGTGCCCGGCATCGACGGAAGCGGCACGCTCCCGCCACCACGCGGCGGCGGTCTCCCGGTCCAGCGGTGCGAGGAATCCCACGGAAGCCCCGGCCTCCACGGTCTCCAGCAGCAGGGCGGCCAGCTCATCGGCGTAGGTGACCAGCTCGGGGCCGGACACCGCAACGATCTCGGTCATGAGGCAGGTCCTCTCACATGCGTGGCGGGCTGTCGGTGTGCCGACTCGGGACTACCGTGCCACGCTTGTTCGGGTAGGTCGCGGTCGGCCCGCTGGGGCCGGTGCGGTGGCACTGCTAGCAAGGAGGCCGACATGGCCAGTACCAGCAACAGAGGCGGAACACGGACGGACGACAGGTCCGTGAGCACGCGGAACGCCTACCAGACGGGCTGGACCGTCCTCGCCGCAGTTTTGATGATCTTCGGCGGGGCGATGGCCATCCTGCAGGGTGTCGCCGCGATCGCCAAGGACGACGTGTTCGTCGTCACGAACAACTACGCGTTCCAGTACAGCCTGACCGGCTGGGGATGGGTCCACCTCATCCTGGGCATCGTCATCGTCCTGGCCGGATTCGCGTTGTTCACCGGAGCCCTGTGGGCGCGCATCATCGGTGTCGCCCTCGCCGGGCTCGGCGCGCTCGCCAACTTCCTGTGGCTGCCGCACTA
>DATCWZ010000491.1:0-3854 GCA_036566065.1 Streptomyces sp.
GGCTCGTCCGGGGTGTGGGGCGTCCGCGGCGCGGGGCCGGGCTCCGTCCCGTTGGCGCAGTCGTTGCCGAAGACGGGGTTGAGCAGCCCGCCGATGGTGATGCTGTTGCCGCAGAGGTTCAGGGGAATGTCCAGCGGCGCCTGAAGCAGATTGCCGGACCCGACGCCCGGGGAACCGATGGCCTGCCCGTCGGCGGTCGCACCGGAGGCGCGGTGCCTGCCGGTGCCTTCGCCGTAGTGATTGCCGGAACCGTGGGCCCCGGAGGCGTTGCGGCCGGAGGCCGAGCCACCGTCGTCCGTCGTCGCCCCGTGTGCCGCGTCAGACGACACGTTTCCGCAGCCGTTCCCCATGGAGGGATTGAGCGCTCCGCCGGCATTCACGGAGTTTCCACACACGTTGACCGGGACATCGACCGGGACCTGGATCGAATTGCCCGACACCACCCCCGGTGAATTGGACGCCGCGGCCGCCGCTCCCGTGTCGGCATGTGCGTAGCCGCCGCCGAGCGCGAGCACTCCACTCGCCGCCGCCACGGTGATCAGGCCTTTGCGTGTGACCTGTCGCATAGGTTGGTTTCCTGCCTTCTGGCTTCCGAAATACCCCCGGACACGACCGTGCGAGGGCCGGGTGTCCAGCGGCCCCGAAGTGCATGGCGCGCACTACGGGGCCGACCGGACTCAAACCCTTACGGGTTGACGCTCAACGTGACGCGTTGATGCAGATGTTGCCGAAGGCGGGGTTCAGCAGCCCGAGCCCGGTGATCGTGTTGCCGCAAACGTTCACCGGCACGTGGATGGGCACCTGGACAACGTTGCCCGAGAGCACGCCCGGGCTGCCGATGGCGGCGCTCTGCGCACCGGAGTCGGCGGCGGCCATACCCGCACCCGCGAGCACGAGACTGCCGGTAGCGGCCGCGATAGCGGCGACCTTCTTGATCATTATTCCTCCTGTTGGCAAATGCGGTCCCAGCCGCAGACCGCAACACCTATAACGAGGAGGGCGCGAGGAAGCTACGAGGGCGCGACCCCTTTCACTCGTTCTGGTTATGTACGTACATGCTGGCGAATCGCGGCCCGGAAATAGGGCCCGGACTCAGCAATGGTCGATGAACCGGTCCAGTACCCGTACGCCGAATTTCAGCCCCTCGACCGGCACCCGCTCGTCCACACCGTGGAACATTCCGGCGAAGTCGAGTTCCGGCGGCAGCTTCAGCGGCGCGAATCCGAAGCAGCGGATGCCCAGGTCGTCGAACGACTTCGCGTCGGTCCCGCCGGAGAGCATGTACGGCACCGCGCGGGCGATGGGGTCCTCCGCCTTGAGCGCGAGCTGCATCGCATCGACGAGCGCCCCGTCGAACGAGGTCTCCAGCGCCTTGTCGTGGTGCACGTCCTCGCGCTTCACCCGGGGGCCCAGAATCCGGTCCAGGTCGGTCAGGAACTCCTCCTCGTGGCCGGGCAGGAAGCGCCCGTCCACATGGGCGGTGGCCTGCCCCGGGATCACGTTCACCTTGTAGCCCGCGCCAAGCATGGTGGGGGCCGCGGAGTTACGGAGGGTGGCGCCGACCATCCTGGCGATGCCGCCGAGCTTGGCGAGGGTCGCCTCCATGTCCTCCGGGTCGAGCGGGGTGCCCAGCGCGTCGGACAGCTCGTCGAGGAAGGACCGCACGGTCCTGGTCACCCTGACCGGCCAGGTGTGCCGCCCGAGCCGTCCGACGGCCTCGCACAGCTCGGTGATGGCGTTATCGGTGTTGGTCATCGAGCCGTGCCCGGCGGTGCCGTCCACGGTGAGCCGCATCCAGTGCATGCCCTTCTGGGCGGTCTCCACCAGATACAGGCGCAGATTCTCGTTCACCGTAAACGAGAAGCCGCCGACCTCTCCGATCGCCTCGGTGACCCCGTCGAACAGGCCGGGGTGGTTGTCGACGAGGTGCCGCGCGCCGTAGATGCCGCCCGCCTCCTCGTCCGCGAGGAAGGCCAGCACGATGTCGCGCGGGGGCCTGCGGCCGCTGCGCACGCGCTCGCGGACGACCGCGAGGGTCATCGCGTCCATGTCCTTCATGTCGACCGCGCCGCGGCCCCACACGCAGCCGTCCGCGATCTCGCCGGAGAACGGGTCGTGCGTCCAGTCCGCCGCGTTCGCCGGCACCACATCGGTGTGCCCGTGGATCAGCAGAGCGGGCCTCGACGGGTCCTCCCCCTCGATCCGGGCCACGGTGGAGGCGCGGCCCCGGTGGGACTCGAAGATCTGCGGCTCCAGGCCGACCTCGGCGAGCTTCTCGGCGACGTACTCGGCGGCGAGCCGCTCCCCGGGGCCCGAGTGGTCGCCGTAGTTGCTGGTGTCGATCCGGATCAGTTCGCGGCAGAGGTCCACGACCTCTTCCTCGGCACTCCCGCCGTGGCCGGTCCCGATCGTTCTGGTCTCGCTCACGCTGCTTCCTCCCACTGTCGCTGCCGTGCTCCCCCTCATCCTCACGCATCGGGGTGTGATCGAGGGCGTCCGAATGTTTGCTATGGTTTTCCACGTCGGAACGGGCAGGTCCCGCGAGACACCCGGTCCGGGTGGCGGAATGGCAGACGCGCTAGCTTGAGGTGCTAGTGCCCTTTATCGGGCGTGGGGGTTCAAGTCCCCCCTCGGACACCAGCACGAACCCCAGGTAGCCTGGGGTTTTTTGCTTTTCCCAGCCGTTTTCCCCGCCTCTTTTCCCGGCCGCCCCGGAGAAGGACGTGCAGTGCCTCCCATCGTCAGCAGCGCCCACAGCGCGATACGCGGCGACGGCGGACGCCGGTGAGGGGCCGCGTCCGGCCGCCGAAGCCTCCCCTGGAACAGCGGGCCGGGGTCGATCCCGTGCGGGTGCGGCTGCCCGAGGACCGGGCGGGGCGCTGGCCGACCGTACGGGATCATCTGCTGGACCGGTTCGGGGGCGCGATCGGGGCGCGGCGGGTGGACGCGATGCTCGGCGAGGGGCTGTTCGTCGGTGCGGACGGCCGTGCGGTGCGGGCGGACGAGCCGTACGCGGCGGGCCGGCTGCTCTGGTTCCACCGGGAGTTCGCGCCGGAGGAGCCCGTGCCGTTCCCCGTCGGTGTGGTGTTCCGCGACGAGCATTTGGTGGTGGCGGACAAGCCGCACTTCCTGGCCACCACCCCGCGCGGCCGGCACATCACCGAGACCGCGGTGGCCCGGCTGCGCCGTGAGCTGGGGCTGCCCGCGCTGCAGCCCGCGCACCGGCTGGACCGGCTGACGGCGGGGCTCGTGCTGTTCGTGGTGCGGCCGGAGGAGCGGGGCGCGTACCAGACACTGTTCCGGGACCGGCTGGTGCGCAAGGAGTACGAGGCGGTGGCGCCGTACGATCCGGCGGTCGCCCTCCCCCGCACCGTGCGCAGCCGCATCGTGAAGGAGCGGGGTGTCGTCGCCGCGCGCGAGGAGCCGGGTGAGCCGAACAGTGCGAGCCGGATCGAGCTGCTGGAGCACCGGACCGGGCTTGGCCGTTACCGACTGGTGCCCGCCACCGGGCGGACCCATCAGCTCCGGGTCCATATGAACGCGCTGGGTCTGCCCCTCCTCCATGATCCGCTGTATCCGGTGGTGGCACCGGACGCTCCGCCGGGCGACTGGTCGCGGCCACTGCAACTGCTGGCGCGGGTGCTGGAGTTCACCGATCCGGTCACCGGCGGGCAGCGCCGCTTCGAGAGCGGGCTGCGGCTCGCCGGGTGGCCGGAACGGTGAACAGCCGGGGCCGTCAGTGGCCGCGGGCGATCCAGGCATCAAGGTGCGGGGCCTCGTCCCCGATGGTGGTGGAGTCGCCGTGGCCGGTGCGGACGGTGGTCTCCGGCGGCAGGGCCAGCAGCCGGCCCCGG
>DATCWZ010000320.1:0-14641 GCA_036566065.1 Streptomyces sp.
GCTGCTGCGGCCCGGCCTCGTCTCCATCGTCGAGCGGTGCGCCGCCCTTGAGCCCCGCCCCAGGCTGTCGCTCACCACCAACGGCATAGGACTGCGGCGCACAGCGGCCGCACTCAAGGCCGCGGGCCTGGACCGGATCAACGTCTCGCTGGACACCCTGCGCCCCGAGGTCTTCAAGGCCCTCACCCGCCGCGACCGGCACCAGGACGTGCTGGACGGCCTGCTGGCCGCCCGCGATGCCGGCCTGGCGCCCGTCAAGGTGAACTCCGTGCTGATGCCGGGGCTCAACGACGACGAGGCGCCCCGGATGCTCGCCTGGGCCATCGAGCACGGCTACGAGCTCCGCTTCATCGAGCAGATGCCGCTGGACGCCCAGCACGGCTGGAAGCGCGACGGCATGATCACGGCCGGGGACATCCTCGCCTCGCTGCGTACGCGCTTCACGCTCACCGCGGAGAGCGAGGACGAGCGCGGGTCGGCCCCCGCCGAGCGCTGGACCGTCGACGGCGGCCCGCACCGCGTCGGCGTCATCGCTTCCGTGACCCGGCCCTTCTGCCGCGCCTGCAACCGCACCCGGCTCACCGCCGACGGCCAGATCCGCACCTGCCTCTTCGCCCGCGAGGAGACCGATCTGCGCGGCGCCCTGCGCTCGGGCGCCCCGGACGAGGAGATCTGCCGGATCTGGCGGGTGGCGACGTGGGGCAAGAAGGCCGGCTCGGGACTCGACGACCCGTCCTTCCTCCAGCCGGACCGCCCGATGTCAGCGATCGGCGGCTGAGGCCTCCCAGTCCGCCAGCGTCTGTACGTCCTTCAGGAACCCGCGCATCCCGAGGAAGGAGGACAGGTGTTCCCGGTGTTCGTCGCAGGCCAGCCAGGTCTTCCGGCGCTCCGGCGTGTGCACCTTGGGGTTGTTCCAGGCAATGACCCAGACGGCGTCGGCCTGGCAGCCCTTGGCGGAACAGAGCGGCGCACCTGCGGCGCTCTCGGCGGGATTCTCGGGGGAGTTCACGGCTCCAGCCTAGGACCCCAGTCTGTGCGAGGTCCGCGAGGTCTCTCTGACGCATCCCCTGCCGGAGAAAGGGCGACGCCGAGCAGCCACGGGGGGAGCTGCCCGGCGTCGGTCCGTCGCTCCGACGGGGGATGCGGAGCGCGTACGAAGTATGTCACGGGGACCGCCGTACGAGGCACCGGAACGTCATGATTGATCTGAGCTTTTACCGCGCTCCGGGCCCCCGCGGGACACCCCGCGCCGGGCGGTGCTCAGCCGTGCTCGCGCGGATACCCAGCGCGATCGGCGGGCTCGTTCTCCGGTGCGGATTCCGGTCCGGATTCCGGTGCGGCGTCCAGGGACAGCGGCCCCGGCGCGGTCATGAAGGTCGAGGGAAGCGACGTCGCGTTCTCCCGGCCCCCGTTGGCGATGACCACGGCGATATAGGGCAGCAGGACCCCCAGGACCAGCGCCACCACGGCCACATGGCGCTCGACGTTCCACAGCACGGCCGCGAGCACCACGGCGACGGTCCGTACGGACATCGAGATCACATAGCGCCGCTGCCTGCCGCGCACATCCGCGACGAGGCCCTGCCGGGCCCCGGTGATCCGGTAGACCTCGGGGCCCCTGTGCTTCCGCAACATGTTCCACCACCAGATCGTGTGCCGGACGCGCCCGCACCGGGCGATTCTTACCGTACGCCCGGCATCACCCCGGTACGAGGGCGGGGCACACCAGCCGTGAGCGGACAGCCACCGCCCGGCTCAGGACGACCCCGTCCGCCATCCGGCGTACGCCGCCCGGCCCCGGACCCGGCCGAACCTGTCCGAACCCGGACCGAACGGTACCGCGGCCGGTACGCGTGACGCGTGCCGACCGCAGCCGTGTTCCTGTATTCCCGGGCGTCGCTCAGACCGCCGTGACCTCGACGGCGGCCAGGTTTTTCTTGCCCCGGCGCAGCACCAGCCACCGCCCGTGCAGCAGCTCCTCGCGGGCCGGGGCGCTCTCGCCGTCCGTGACCTTGGTGTTGTTCACATAGGCCCCGCCCTCCTTGACCGTGCGGCGGGCGCCCGACTTGCTCGGAGCCAGACCGACCTCGACCAGGAGATCGATCACCGGGCCCAGCTCCGCGACCCGGGCGTGCGGCACCTCGGACAGCGCGGCGCCCAGCGTCGCCTCGTCCAGCTCGCCCAGGTCACCCTGGCCGAACAGCGCCTTCGACGCGGCGATGACCGCGGCACACTGCGCCCCGCCGTGCACCAGCGTCGTCAGCTCCTCGGCCAGCGCACGCTGGGCCGACCTGGCCTGCGGACGCTCCCGGGTGAGCTTCTCCAGCTCCTCCAGCTCCTCGCGGCCCTTGAAGCTGAGGATGCGCATGTACGCGGAGATGTCCCGGTCGTCCACATTGAGCCAGAACTGGTAGAACGCGTACGGCGTCGTCATCTCCGGGTCGAGCCAGACGGCCCCGCCCTCGGTCTTGCCGAACTTGGTGCCGTCGGCCTTCACCATCAGCGGCGTCGCCAGCGCGTGCACGGCGGCACCGGGCTCCAGGCGGTGGATCAGGTCGATCCCCGCCGTGAGGTTGCCCCACTGGTCGCTGCCGCCCTGCTGCAGGGTGCAGCCGTGCCGCCGGTAGAGCTCGAGGAAGTCCATGCCCTGGAGGAGCTGGTAGCTGAACTCCGTGTAGCTGATGCCCTCCTGGGACTCCAGCCGGCGGGCCACCGCGTCCTTGGTGAGCATCTTGTTGACCCGGAAGTGCTTGCCGATGTCGCGCAGGAACTCGATCGCGGACAGGCTCGCGGTCCAGTCCAGGTTGTTCACCATCGTGGCGGCGTTGGGGCCCTCGAAGGTCAGGAACGGCTCGATCTGCCTGCGCAGCCGTCCCACCCACGCGGCGACGGTCTCCGGGTCGTTCAGCGTGCGTTCGGCGGTCGGCCGCGGGTCACCGATCTGGCCGGTGGCCCCGCCCACCAGGGCGAGCGGCCGCAGCCCGGCGAGCTGCAGCCTGCGCATGGTGAGCACCTGCACCAGATGCCCGACATGCAGGCTCGCCGCGGTCGGGTCGAAGCCGCAATAGAAGGTGACCGGGCCGTCCGCGAGCGCCTTGCGCAGTGCGTCCTCGTCAGTGGACTGGGCGAACAGCCCGCGCCACTTCAGCTCGTCGACGATGTCCGTCACGGTCGCTTCTCTCCTTGCGGTGTCCGGTGGATTGCGCAGTCAGCCTGCGGTCATACAGTCTATGGCGGTCATACGCCCCGGCTGACCGAGCTCATATTGAAATCGGGGATACGCAGCGGGGGCATCGCCGCCCGGGTGAAGTAGTCGCCCCACTCGCGCGGCAGTGTCCTCTCCGTACGTCCCGCTTCCGACGCCCGGGACAGCAGACCGACCGGCGACTCGTTGAACCGGAAGTTGTTCACCTCGCCGACGACCTCGCCGTCCTCCACCAGATACACCCCGTCCCTGGTCAGCCCCGTCAGCAGCAGGGTCGCCGGATCGACCTCCCGGATGTACCACAGGCAGGTCAACAGCAGGGCCCGGCCGCTCGTCGCCGCCACCATCTCCTGGAGCGACCGCTCGCCGCCGCCGTCGAGCACCAGATTGTCGATGGCCGGGGCGACCGGCAGCCCCGTCAGCCCCGCGGTGTGCCGGGTCGTGATGAGCCGTTCGAGCCTGCCGTCCCTGATCCAGTCCGTCGGCTCCAGCGGCAGACCGTTGTCGAATACGGAGGCGTCGTCGCCGGACGCGTGCGCGATCACGAACGGCGCGGACTCGAGCCCCGGCGCACCGGGGTCGCTGCGCAGGCTCAGCTTCAGCGGGGACAGCGTCTCGCCGAGCCGGGTGCCGCCGCCGGGCCTGGAGAACACTGTCCGGCCCTCCGCGGCGTCCCGGGCGGCCGACGACCAGAACTGGTAGATCAGCAGGTCCGCCACCGCGGTCGGCGGCAGCAGCGTCTCGTACCGCCCGGCGGGCAGCTCGATCCGGCGCTCCGCCCAGGTGAGGCGCCGGGCGAGCTCCGCGTCCAGCTCCGCCGGGTCGACGTCCGTGAAGTCCCGGGTGGCGCGGCCCGCCCAGGCCGAACGGGTCCGGTCGGGGGACTTCGCGTTCAGCTCCAGCGTGCCGTTCGGCTGGTCGTGGCGCAGCCGCAGTCCCGTCGACGTACCGACATAGGTCGAGGTGAGCTGGTGGCTGGCGAAGCCGTACAGCTCACGGCCGCCGGACCGGGCGCGGGCGAAGGACTCGCCGAGCGCCGGGGCGAACGCCTCGAAGACACCGGGCCCCGTCTCGGCCGGTGCCTCCAGGAAGCCGGCGGAGACGGGCACGCCGGTGACGAGCGGCTGGGCGTCCTCGGCGGGACCGGCCTCGCGGCCCGCCGCCTCGGCGGACCGTACCAGCGGCTCCAGGTCGTCGGCGGTGACGGCGGAGCGTGTCACCACACCGGACGCGGACCCCTCGGCGCCGTCGACGGTCGCGATGACGGTCAGCGTCCGTCCCCGGGTGACCCCGTTCGTGGTGAGCGCGTTGCCGGCCCAGCGCAGATTGGCGGAGGAGTTCTCGTTGGCGATGACCACACAGCCGTCGGTGGTGGACAGCTCAAGGGCGCGCTCGACGATCTCGTACGGCTTGCTGTTTCGCCTGCTCATCAACTGTCTCCAGTGCGGTGTGGACTTGAGGATTCCTTGGCCGGGCTGCCTGGGTGCGCCGTGGCGGTGATGACAAGGCTTCAGCTGGGAGAAGCAGCTATCCGCCCTGACCTGGCGGTCTCGTCCTTCTGTTCGGATCGATTCAGGCTGATTGGTCGTAGTGGTGTTCGGTTTGAATTCCATCGAGTGAAGGCCGAATTGGGGAAGTGGCAGCGTGCGCGTACCTTCGTTGTGAATATGCAGCCAATCGACATGTGTGAGGTGAATTTGCGTGGCGGCTATCAAGCACGA
Organism: Streptomyces sp.; assembly: GCA_036566065.1. GTDB lineage: Bacteria > Actinomycetota > Actinomycetes > Streptomycetales > Streptomycetaceae > Streptomyces. Next base: position 4,927 of record DATCWZ010000320.1, read on the forward strand.
AGACTGCGACTGTCCGGGGCGCAGGAAACCGGACTGTGCTCACTTGACCTATCGCGTGGCGTTCCGCGAGGCAGGGGAGGTGCGTGAGGTGCCCTTCAAGCGGCTGGAGGATGCGGAATCCTTCGCGCTCGGGGTCGAACGGCGCAAGGACTTGGGAGCGCGCCTCGACCCCGCGGCGGGACGAAGAGACTTCGCGGACGTCTGGCGCGAGTGGGTCGAGGACGGGGCTCTCGAAGAGTCGACGAAGCGGAACTATCAGAGCGTCTATGACAACCACTTCGGTCCGACGTTCGGATCCATTGAGATGGTCGACATCACGCCTGCGGATATCGAGGAATGGGAGGTGGAGCAGCAGGGGCGCGGCTATGCGGAGAACGGCATCAATGGTCGCAAGAACGTGCTCTCGTCCGTGTTCAATTACGCAGTGACGACCGAGGTCATTGGTCGGAACCCTTGCCGCAAGGTGAATCCTCACCGGCGTGCCGGGAGGCCGCTGACGCCGATCTCCGATGGCGATATCCCGGCAATGGAGGAGGTGATGGGGATCATTGCAGAGGCCCCGAAACTGATCCGTGCCGGATTCTGGGCGATGGCGGGATGCGGGATGCGCCCGAGTGAGGCCCTGGCGGTCTCGGATGCGTCGATGAACTGGGACCGCGGCATCATCGCGGTGGATCATCAGGTGTCGGCGTATGGCTGCCAGGAGATCTCCGGATCTCGCCGCGGTGTGAAGCGTGGCACGAAGCACCGTGGCTCGGGCGAGGTACGGAAGGCCCCCGTCCCGCACTCCATCCGCCAGATCTTCAATGATCACGTCGACTCTTTCGGGACGTGGGGTGACAGGGACTGGTTTTTCGAATCTCCGCGGCTCAACGACCGGCACCCGTCGTACGACTGGTTCCTGGCCCAGTTCAAGGTGGCGGCTTCGGCTGCGGGGACCCCGCAGTACACCCCAAAGAGCTTTCGTCACTTCTTTGTCTCCGAGGCGATTCACTCCGGTATCCCGCTCTTCGAGATCGCCGCGTGGGTCGGGCACCGCACTACCCGCACGACGGAACTGATCTACGGACACCTGGTGCGCAGGTCGATGCACCAAGGGTCGCTCGTCATGCACAATCGCCTCGGGCTGGATCTTGCGCACCTCCGTGGGCGTATCCCGTTGCCGAGGCTGAATCCCTGCGGCGATGACACCTCGGATGATGCCGCGTGATGGCTCGTCACGCTGCACAGTTAGGAGCGTCCTGACTCGTTTGAGGTGTTGAGGATATTCACACCGCGGAATAGAGCGGTCGGGCATCCGTGCGAGACGGCTGCAATCTGGCCGGGCTGAGCCTTCCCGCAGTTGAAAGCTCCACCCAGGACGTACGTCTGGAGGCCGCCGACTGCTGTCATCGACCCCCAGAAATCAGGGGTGGTCCCTTGGTAAGCGACATCCCGGATTTGGCCGACGAGATGGCCGTCCCGGATCGCATATGCTCGTTGCTGAGTGAACTGAAAGTTGTAGCGCTGCATATCGATCGACCACGAGCGGTCGCCGACCACATAGATCCCGCGCTCCACCCCGCTGATGAGGTCCTCCGTGGACAGCCCGCCCGGGCCGGGCTGCAGGGACACGTTCGCCATCCGCTGTACGGGCACGTGCCCGGGGGAGTCCGCGTACGCGCACCCGTTGGACCGGCCGAGCCCCATCAGCTTCGCGATCCGCCGGTCCGTCTGGTATCCGACCAGCGTGCCGTTCCTGACCAGGTCCCACGACTGCGCCTCGACGCCCTCGTCGTCGTACCCGACCGTCGCCAGCCCGTGCTCGGTGGTGCGGTCGCCGGTCACATGCATCACGGGGGAGCCGTACGCCAGCTTCCCCAGCTTGTCGAACGTGGCGAACGACGTGCCCGCGTACGCCGCCTCGTAGCCCAGCGCCCGGTCCAGTTCGGTTGCGTGGCCGATCGACTCGTGGATCGTCAGCCACAGATTGGACGGGTCCACCACCAGGTCGTACGTTCCCGGCTCGACGCTCGGCGCCCGCATCTTCTCGGCGAGCAGCCCCGGAATCCGCTCCAGCTCCGCGTCCCAGTCCCAGCCGGTGCCCGTGAGGTACTCCCAGCCCCGGCCCACCGGCGGCGCGATCGTCCGCATCGAGTCGAACTCGCCGGTCGCCGAGTCCACGGCCACCGCGGTGAGCTGCGGATGCAGCCGCACCCGCTGCTGCGTGGTGACGGTCCCGGCGGTGTCCGCGTAGAACTTGTTCTCGTGGACGGTCATCAGCGAGGCGTCCACATGCGCCACCCCGTCCGCCGCCAGCAGCCGCCCGCTCCACTCGGCGAGCAGCGCCGCCTTCTCCTCAGCGGGTACGTCGAAGGGATTGATGTCGTACGCGGAGACCCAGGTCCGCTCGCCGTGCGACGGTTCGCCGGCCAGCTCCACCCGCTCCTCGGAACCGGCGGCGGCGATCAGCCCGGCCGACAGCCTGGCCATGGCGACGGCCTGCGAGGCAACCGCCGCTGCGGCGTCCATGGTCAGGTCGACGCCGGCCGCGAACCCCCACGCCCCGCCGTGCACCACCCGTACCGCGTATCCGAGATCGGTGCTGTCCGACGTCCCGGACGGCCGGGCGTCCCGCAGCCGCCAGGAGGCGCTGCGCACCCGCTCGAACCGGAAGTCGGCATGCTCCGCCCCGAGCGCGCGGGCCCGCGCGAGCGCCGCATCGGCCAGGGCGCGCAGCGGCAGCGCCAGAAACGACTGATCCACCTCATGGGCCACGCGGGCCTCCCCCTACTCCGCTCCGGAAAAGTCTTCGCAGTGCATCATGGGGGGTCGGGACGTCCCGGGGCGCTCGTTTTACGTTGTCCGGCGCGATGTCGGCCTGTTCTGTGGGAACCCGACAGTCGATGTCCTGTGGTGCTGTCAGAGGCCGATTCTCCTTATATGGTTCGGTACCGATAGGTTTTCGGGGTACCAGACCGCCAAGGAAAGGGTGATCCGTTGAGCCGCTCGGTTCTCGTCACCGGAGGAAACCGGGGCATCGGCCTCGCCATCGCCCGCGCTTTCGCCGACAACGGTGACAAGGTCGCGATCACCTACCGTTCAGGCAAGCCGCCGCAGGCGCTGCTCGACGCCGGCTGCCTGGCCGTCCGGTGCGACATCACCGACACCGAGCAAGTGGAGCAGGCCTACAAGGAGGTCGAGGAGAAGCACGGTCCCGTCGAGGTACTGGTCGCCAACGCCGGTATCACGAAGGACCAGTTGCTGATGCGGATGTCGGAGGACGACTTCACGTCCGTACTCGACACCAACCTCACCGGCACCTTCCGGGTCGTCAAGCGGGCCAACCGCGCGATGCTGCGGGCCAAGAAGGGCCGCGTCGTCCTCATTTCCTCGGTGGTTGGCCTCCTGGGATCGGCGGGGCAGGCGAATTATGCTGCTTCCAAGGCGGGGCTCATCGGCTTCGCCCGGTCGCTGGCCCGTGAGCTCGGTTCGCGGAACATCACGTTCAACGTCGTCGCACCCGGGTTCGTGGACACCGACATGACGCAGGTGCTCACCGACGAGCAGCGCAAGGGCATCGTGGCCCAGGTGCCGCTGGGACGGTACGCGCAGCCCGGCGAGATCGCCGCCGCCGTGCGCTTCCTGGCCTCCGACGACGCGTCGTACATCACTGGAGCCGTCATCCCCGTTGACGGCGGATTGGGCATGGGTCACTGACCACCATGATCGGAATTCTCGACGGCAAGCGCATCCTCGTCTCGGGGGTGCTGATGGAGTCGTCCATCGCTTTCCACACCGCGAAGGTGGCCCAGGAGCAGGGCGCCGAAATCATCCTGACGGCCTTTCCCCGGCCGACGCTGACCGAGCGCATCGCGAAGAAGCTGCCCAAGCCGGCCAAGGTCATCGAGCTCGACGTCACCAACGCCGAGCACCTGGACCGGCTCGCGGGGCTGGTGCGCGAGGAGCTCGGTTCGCTGGACGGCGTCGTGCACTCCATCGGTTTCGCGCCGCAGGACGCGCTCGGCGGCAACTTCCTGAATACCCCGTTCGAGTCGGTCTCCACCGCGATGCATGTCTCGGCGTTCTCGCTGAAGTCGCTCGCCATGGCCTGCAAGCCGCTGATGAGCCAGGGCGGCTCGATCGTCGGTCTCACCTTCGACGCGCAGTTCGCCTGGCCGCAGTACGACTGGATGGGCCCGGCCAAGGCCGCGCTGGAGGCCACCTCCCGTTACCTCGCCCGTGACCTGGGCAAGGACGGCATCCGCTGCAACCTGGTCTCCGCGGGACCGATCGGCTCCATGGCCGCCAAGTCCATCCCGGGCTTCTCCGAGCTCGCGGACGTGTGGAACCACCGCTCCCCGCTGGAGTGGAACATGGCCGACCCCGAGCCGGCCGGGCGCGGTGTCGTCGCACTGCTGTCCGACTTCTTCCCGAAGACGACCGGCGAGATCATCCACGTCGACGGCGGCGTGCACATGATGGGCGCCTGACCGCTCTCCGCGCCGCTACGGCCGCGTACCGCTCTCCGGCTGGAGACGTGGTACGCGGCCGTCGGGTTTTCCAGGCGGGACACGGGCCGCTGTGTCACGTCGCCGTCTCAAGTCGAAAAGACGGTCGGGACGCCGCAGAATGTGGAGGAACCGGACTTTTGGTCAGGCTGCGGGCAGGAGGTCGCTATGCGTCTCACGCGTCGCCGAACCTGGGCCGTGGTGGCAGCCGTCGTCGCCGTCGCCGCGATCGCCACCCCGGTGGGCGTGAGCGCGGCGAACCGGGCGGCGGGGAGCGGACCCCGGGCGCCGCTCGCCCCGAGTCCGGAACCCTCCGGAGCCGATTGCCGTACGACGGTCGAGGGCTCGAACGTGGTGGCCTACTGCCACAACCCGTACCCGACCACCGATGTCGTCCAGCTCCACACCGAGTGCAGCCGCTGGTGGGACGTCGACGCCGACGCCAAAGCGGTCGTGGTGCAGCCGGGCGGCACCGTCCGGCTCGACGACCGCTGCTGGAAAGAGGTCGGCAGGACCTGGATCACCCACCGGGCCGCGTAGGAGCTCTGGTCAGACCCGTTCCCGCAGGCAGTGCAGCGCATGGCTCGCGGCCTCGGCGGCGGCCGTGTCCGCGTCACCGGCGCGGATCGCCTCGATCAGCCGGGCATGGTCCACATGCTCCTCCGGGCGCAGCTCGGAGCCCACGTCGGTGCGGAGATAGTCACGCAGCAGATCGTTCAGATCGGCGTAGAGCTCGCTCAGTACGTCATTGTGCGAGGCGGCGACCACCGCCAGGTGCAGGGTGGCGTCGGCCGCGACGAACGCCTCCGCGTCCCCGGCGGCCCAGGTCGCCTCGCGCCGCTCCATCAGCGTGTCCAGTTGCCGCAGATCCCGCTCGGTACGGCGTGCCGCGGCCAGCCGGGCCGCCGACGACTCCAGGGTCGAACGCAGCTCGGCCACGTGGCGCGGGTCGGCCGAGGCGAAGCGGCGCTGCATCACACCGGCCAGCTCGCTGGTGGCGACGACATACGTACCCGACCCCTGCCTGATGTCCAGCAGCCCGTTGTGCGCGAGCGCGCGCACCGCCTCCCGCACGGTGTTGCGGGCGACCCCCAACTGCTCGACCAGCTCGGACTCGGTGGGAATCCGCGCGCCCACGGGCCACTCGCCCGAGGTGATCTGATTCCTGAGCTGGGCGATCACCTGGTCGGCGAGTGCCGAACGCCGCGGAGACGTCAGCGCCATGCTGCTCCTTGCTCGCAGGGGTGGGAAAGACCACATCGACAAGAACCAATCATCCCATCATTCTATGATGGTTCCCATGCTGCCCGAACGCGAGACCCGGACCCTGAGTCCCGACACCCCCGGGGGCACCCCCGTATCCACGGCGTTCGGGCCGGGGGGATCCGCCCGGTGGATGCCGCGGCTGGTCATGGTCGGCCTCGTCCTGGCGGCCGTCAATCTGCGCCCCGCCATCACCAGCCTGGGCCCCCTCCTGGAAGAGGTGCGCGGCACGCTGCACATGAGCGGCAGCGTCGCCGGGGTCCTCACCTCCGTGCCGCCGCTCTGCTTCGCCGTCTTCGGCTACACCGCGCCGCGCCTCGCCCGTCGCTTCGGGTCCGCCCCCGTCGTCTGCGCGGGCCTGGTGGCCATCACGGCGGGCCTCGCCATCCGCCCGTACACCGGCGGCACTGGCGCCTTCCTGGCCGCCAGTGCGCTCGCCCTCATGGGCATCGCCGTCAGCAACGTCCTGCTGCCGGTGATCGTCAAGCGCTGGTTCCCCGACCGGGTCGGCACGATGACCGGCCTCTACTCCATGGCCCTGGCCCTGGGCACCTCGCTGGCCGCCGCCGTGACCGTACCGGTGACCGACGCACTCGGCGGGAGCTGGCGGACGGGCCTGGCCGCCTGGGCCGTGCTCGCCGCCACCGCGATCCTGCCCTGGGCCATGATGGCGCGGGACCGGGGCGACGCGGCCGGGAAGTCCGGCACCCGGCCCTCGCACACCCCGGCCCCCGGCATCGGCATCGCCCGCAGCCGCACCGCTTGGGCGCTCGCCTGTTTCTTCGGCCTCCAGGCCACGGGCGCGTACATCGCGATGGGCTGGCTGCCGCAGATCTTCCGCGACGCCGGGGTCTCGCAGGGCACGGCAGGCGTCCTGCTCGCCGTGACCATGGCCCTGGGCGTACCGCTCGCCTTCGTCATCCCGCGGGCGGCCGCCAGGATGAAGAACCAGGGCCCCTTGGTCATCGTCCTGGGTGTCTGCGGCATCGTCGGCTACGCGGGCCTGTATTTCGCCCCGGCGGGCGGCGCCTGGCTCTGGGCGCTGCTGCTGGGCATATCGACCTGCGCCTTCCCCCTCGCCCTCACCATGATCGGCATGCGGGCGCGTACCGCCGCCGGAGTGGTCAGGCTCTCCGCCTTCGCCCAGTCCACCGGCTATCTGCTCTCGATCCCGGGCCCGCTGCTCGTCGGCGTGCTCTACCAGCACAGCGGCGGCTGGGGGGTGCCGATCGCGCTGATGGCGGCCCTCATGGTGCCCCAGATGGTGGCCGGGGTCCTCGCGGGACGGGACCGGACGATCGAGGACGAGTGCTGAGATGCGAGACTGGCCCCATGCCCATGCTCGATCCGAATCCGCAGAACGGCCAGAAGAAGCTTCTCCTCGTGCTCGGGGCGATGCTGGTCATCACTTTGATCATCAGCGTCATCGCCACGATCGCCTCACCGTGATCCTCCGGACCTCCCCGGGGTGGGGTAAGCCCCCCATCCCCTAGGGGGCAGGGTTCAGGGTCCAGTGGGTGGGTCACCGGATGGGCGCGGCGGCCCGTGATCCGTAGGTTTTCAGTTACCGGAACCGATCACCCACGGAGGCGGACATGCCGGCCCCTACGCACACCAGTTCTCACTGCCCGGCGTCCGGCACCGTCGAGGTCCGGCTGCCGTGGTGGGCCGTCGTCCTGCCCTCGCTCGCCTTCGCCGCCCTCCTGCTGCTGATCGTGGGGCCGGGCAGGGCGCACGCCGCGACCGGCGATCCGGCGATCGGCCAGTTGCTCGGGTGGATCCTGGACCTGCTGACCTTCTGACGGCCCCGGAAGCCGGACCCGCCGGGCCGCCCCGTGCCGCGCACCGGCACCGGGGGAGCAGGTCAACACCCTGCGCCAGGAAGCGCAATTCATGCGAAGCTGAGGTGTATGAGCGTCGATACACCTCGTAAGATCGTCCTTCTCAGACATGCAAAGGCGGAATGGTCGCAGTCGGCCGACCACGAGCGGCCACTGGCCGAACGCGGCAGGATGGACGCACCCATCGCCGGCCGGAAGCTCGCCGATTCCGGCATCGCATTCGATCTGGCCCTGTGCTCGACCGCCACCAGGACGCGTGAGACCTGGAAGCTGGCGGTCCACGAATTCCCGCACCGCCCCAGGACCACCTACGAGGAGAGACTGTACGAGGCGTCGCTCGGCGAGCTGATCGCGCTGCTCAACGAGGTTCCCGACGATGTTCACAACATCCTGGTCATCGGCCACAATCCGGTGATGCACGGCGCGGCCGATGCCCTCTCCGGACAGGCCGACGGGGAGGCGCTGGCCCGGATGACCAAGGACGGCTTCCCGACCGCCGCGTATGCCGTGGTCGAATTTTCCGGTACGTGGAAGAGTCTGGAGCCGGGGGTGGGCAGGCTCGTCGATTACTGGACGCCGCACGACTGAGCACGATGCGTGAAGAGACCTCGGGGCGGCCGTGCGCCGCGCCGGGGTTTTCTCTACCTGGGGTTCAGTCGACGAGATCCGCCGCCTCGACCTCTTCCCGGGTGATGCCGAGCAGATAAAGCACGGTGTCCAGGAAGGGCACGTTCACCGCGGTGTGGGCGGCCTCGCGCACGACCGGCTTCGCGTTGAACGCGACCCCGAGACCTGCCGTGTTCAGCATGTCCAGATCGTTGGCACCGTCGCCGATCGCCACGGTCTGCGCCAGCGGAACCCCCGCCTGCGCGGCGAAACTCCGCAGCAGCCTGGCCTTGCCCGCCCGGTCCACGATGTCACCCACGACCCGGCCGGTGAACTTCCCGTCGACGACCTCCAGCGTGTTGGCGGAGGCGAAGTCCAGCCCCAGCCGTTCCTTCAGATCGTCCGTCACCTGAGTGAACCCGCCCGATACGACCCCGACTTGGTACCCGAGCCGCTTCAGCGTACGGATCAGGGTCCGCGCCCCCGGCGTCAGCCGGACCTCCGCGCGCACCTTGTCCACCACCGACACGTCGAGACCCGCCAGCAGCGCCACCCTGGCGTGCAGCGACTGCTCGAAATCGAGTTCGCCCCGCATCGCCCGCTCGGTCACCTCGGCGACCTTGTCCTCGCACCCCGCATGGGCGGCGAAGAGCTCGATGACCTCGTCCTGGATGAGCGTCGAGTCCACGTCCATGACGACCAGCCGCTGCGCCCGGCGGCTCAGCCCCGCCGATACGACGCCGATGTCGACGCCGATCTGCGCCGCCTCCACCGCCAGGGCGGTCCGCAGATCCTCGGTCGCGGTGCCGGACACCGCGAACTCCACTGCCGTGACGGGGTACTTGGCCAGCCGGAAGATACGGTCGATGTTGCCGCCGGTCGAGGTGATCCTGGCCGCTATGGCGGCAGTTGACTCCGCGGTGAGCGGGTTGCCCAGGACGGTCACATGCGAACGGCCGAAGCCGCGGGGCCGGTTGTCGCCCTTACCGGAGATGATCTCGGCCTGCAGCTTCAGCGACTCGGCCCAACTGTGCACGGTCGCCCGCAGATCACCCTCGGTCGCACCGCCGGTGACCGGAGAGGTGACCAGCGCGCACAGCACGATACGGCCACGGGTGACAACCTGCTCGATGTCGATCACATCGACGGAGTACGCGGCGAGGGTGTCGAAGAGTCCGGCGGTGATACCGGGACGGTCCTTCCCGAAGATCTTGACGAGAAGCGTGGGTACGCCGCCCCGACGTGACTCAGGGTGCTCAGGGGACTGCGGAGACTGAGGGTGCTGAGGTGCGCTCATGGTGTTCCCACCGTATCGGTCCCGGGCGGACCTCGAACGCCCGTCCCGAGTGCCGGACAGTGCGTCGGGCTGTGCGCCGGGCCAGGGAGCGGCGGATGCGCTCAGCCGGACGGAGGGGGACCACCGCACGGACGGTCGTACGGCTGGTCGGGTGGCGGGTCGGGCTCCGGCCCCGGTCCGGGGCCGGGCGGCGGTGGGACGGGCCGGGCGGGGGCGGA
>DATCWZ010000209.1:0-2557 GCA_036566065.1 Streptomyces sp.
GTCCCTTCACCCGCCGGAGGATCACGACCATGACCGCAAGCACCACTCGTCGTAGGACCGCGAAGTCCCGGATCGCCGCGGTCTGCGCTGTCGCGGTCGCCGGCACCATGCTGCTGACCGCCTGCGGCGACCAGACCGACAGCGGCTCGACGAAGTCCGGTAGCGACACCGCGTCCAAGAGCGACGCCCCGCTCTTCGACAAGCTCCCGGACAAGTACCAGAAGGCCGGCGTCATCAAGGTCGGCACGAACGCCGAGTACGCCCCCATGGAGTCCGTCGAGAACGGCAAGATCGTCGGCGTCGACCCCGACCTGGCCGACGCCCTGAGCAAGCAGCTCGGCGTGAAGTTCGAGTTCACCTCCGGCGCGTTCGACGGTCTGATCACCGCCCTGAACACCGGTCGTCACGACATCGCCATGTCGTCCATCACGGACAACAAGCAGCGTCAGGAGGGCCTGGACGACAAGGGCAAGAAGCTGGGCAAGGGCGTCGACTTCGTCGACTACTTCCTGGCAGGCACCGCCGTCTACACCAAGAAGGGCAACCCCGAGGGCATCCAGTCCATCGAGGACCTGTGCGGCAAGACGGTCGCCGTCCAGCGCGGCACCACGTACGAGGAGGCCCTGAAGAAGCAGTCCAAGGCCTGCACGGACGACGGCAAGAAGGCGCTCAAGATCGAGTCCTTCGAGAACGACACCGAGGCCCAGACCCGGGTGAAGTCGGGTGGCGCGGTCGCCGGGGTCAACGACTACCCGGTCGCGGTCGACCTGGCCCGCAAGGCCGGCGGCGGCAATGACTTCGAGGTCGTCGGCGAGCAGGTCGACGCCGGCCCGTTCGGTATCGCGGTGAACAAGGACAACACCGAACTGCGGGACGTTCTCAAGGAGGCCGTGGACGCGATCATCGCCGACGGTTCTTACAAGAAGGTGCTGGACAAGTGGGGCGCGACCTCCGGAGCGATCGACAAGGCCGCCATCAACGGCGGCAAGTGACCAACGCTCCATCGAAGGGCAGTCACAGTGACTGACAAGTTCGACAAAGTCCCCGGCGGCCCATCGGTCGCCGGGGCACCCGCCCCCGTTGCCAACGGCATCACGCCAAAGGCCATCAAGGCCATCCCGGTACGGCACTACGGCCGCTATGTCAGCGGCCTGCTCGTCGTGGGCCTGCTGGCCGTCCTCGTGTACGCCTTCTCGCAGGGCGACATCCAGTGGCAGGCCGTCCAGGACAAGCTGTTCGACAGCGCGGTTCTGGCCGGTGCGGCCCGCACGCTGCTGATCAGCGTGCTCGCGATGGTCCTCGGCGTGGCACTGGGCGTGATCCTCGCTGTCATGAGGCTCTCGAACAACCCGGTGACGAGCTGGGTCGCCTGGCTCTACATCTGGTTCTTCCGCGGCACCCCGGTCTATGTACAGCTGCTGGTCTGGTTCAACCTGGCCCTGATCTTCCCGGTGTTCAACATTCCGTTCATCTACAAGGACGAGATGACCGATGTGCTGACGCCGTTCATGTGCGCCCTGCTGGGCCTCGCCCTCAATGAGGCCGCGTACATGGCGGAGATCTGCCGAGCCGGCATCCAGTCGGTGGACGAGGGGCAGACCGAGGCGGCGCACGCTCTGGGCATGACTCAGATGAAGACCATGCGCCGGGTGGTCCTCCCGCAGGCACTGCGGGTGATCATTCCGCCGACGGGCAACGAATTCATCAATATGCTCAAGACCTCGTCCCTGGTGTACGTGGTCACATACAACGAGCTACTGCGCTCCACCTCGCAGATCGGCTCCACCTCGTACGCGGTGATGGAGATGCTCTTCGTCGCCTCGATCTGGTACATCGTGATGACCAGCGTGTTCAGCGTGGGCCAGTACTACCTGGAGCGCCGCTACGCCCGCGGTAACCAGCGAAACCTGCCCCTTACGCCCCTGCAGCGGATCAAGGTCAACCTGACGTCCTTCAGCAACCGGCCCTCTGGGGGTGTTTCCGCATGAACCCCATGGTGAAGGCCGAGGGCGTACACAAGTCCTTCGGCTCCGCGCACATCCTCAAGGGCATCGACCTGGAGGTCGCCCCGCGTGAGGTCTTCTGCCTGATCGGTCCGTCCGGTTCCGGCAAGTCGACATTCCTGCGGTGCATCAACCATCTGGAGCAGATCAACGCCGGGCGGCTGTCCGTCGACGGCGAACTGGTCGGCTACCGCGAGAAGGGGGGAAAGCTGTACGAGCTCAAGGACAGCGAGGTTTCCCTGAAGCGGCGCGACATCGGCATGGTGTTCCAGCGGTTCAACTTGTTCCCGCACATGACGGCCATTGAGAACGTCATGGAGGCCCCGATCCAGGTCAAGGGCGAGTCCAAGGCCGTGGCCCGGGCCCGTGCGGAGCGGCTGCTGGACCGGGTGGGACTGTCCGACAAGGGCAAGAACTACCCCTCCCAGCTCTCCGGCGGTCAGCAGCAGCGGGTGGCCATCGCCCGTGCGCTGGCCATGGAGCCGAAGCTGATGCTCTTCGACGAGCCGACCTCCGCGCTCGACCCGGAGCTGGTCGGCGAGGTGCTGGACGTC
>DATCWZ010000388.1:0-3777 GCA_036566065.1 Streptomyces sp.
GGTGACGCGGCTCCCGCGTCACCCGGCGAGCGGTCCGCGGTGCTGCACCAGCGGCTCGGCATGCTCGTCGGCGGCGGACACCTGCCTACGCTGCCCGCGCCCCGGGCGGTCCGTGCGGGCAGCGAGCGCACGGCCCAGCTCTGGACGAGGGCGACCGCCTGGTTCGCGGTGGTGCTCATCGGCCTGACGGGCTTCACCGTGTACACGGCGCCCACCCGGTACGAGCAGCCGCTGTCACCGGCCGCGCGGGTCGGCGGAGTACCCGAACTCGGCGGCCCGCAGCCGATGACCCCGCAGGACGTGCAGTTGGAGGCGTCGCTCCGCGCCGAGTTCGCCAACGGCCCGGAACGGCTGGTTCCGCGGGTCCCCTGATGGACGCGAACGGCGCGGGCCCGCACCCCTCGGAAGGGATACGGGCCCGCGCCGTTCGCAATGACGCGTGAGGTACCGCGGCGGTTCAGGCGCCGAGGATCTCGCGCGCCAGCTTGGCGGTCTCGGTCGGCGTCTTGCCGACCTTGACACCGGCGGCCTCAAGGGCCTCCTTCTTGCCCGCGGCCGTGCCGGAGGAGCCGGACACGATGGCGCCCGCGTGGCCCATGGTCTTGCCCTCGGGGGCGGTGAAGCCCGCGACATAGCCGACGACCGGCTTGGTGACGTTCTTCGCGATGTACTCGGCCGCACGCTCCTCGGCGTCGCCGCCGATCTCGCCGATCATCACGATCAGGTCGGTGTCGGGGTCGGCCTCGAACGCCGCGAGGGCGTCGATGTGCGTCGTACCGATGACCGGGTCGCCACCGATGCCGACGGCGGACGAGAAGCCGATGTCACGCAGCTCGTACATCATCTGGTAGGTCAGCGTGCCCGACTTGGACACGAGGCCGATGCGGCCGGGCTTGGTGATGTCGCCCGGGATGATGCCGGCGTTGGACTGGCCGGGGGTGATCAGACCGGGGCAGTTCGGGCCGATGATCCGGGTCTTGTTGCCCTTCGACACGGCGTACGCCCAGAAGGCGGCCGAGTCGTGGACGGCGATGCCCTCGGTGATCACGACGGCCAGCGGAATCTCGGCGTCGATCGCCTCGATGACCGCGGACTTCGCGAAGGCCGGCGGCACGAAGACGACGGACACGTCGGCGCCGGTCTTCTCCATCGCCTCGGCGACCGTGCCGAACACGGGCACCTCGGTGCCGTCGAAGTCGACGGACGTGCCGGCCTTGCGCGGGTTCACGCCGCCGACGATGTTGGTGCCGTCAGCCAGCATGAGCCTGGTGTGCTTTATGCCGGTGGCACCGGTCATGCCCTGGACGATGACCTTGCTGTCCTTGGTGAGGAAGATAGCCATTGTGGAGTCCCTCTTCCCTTACTTCGCGGCCGCGGCGAGCTCGGCGGCCTTGTCGGCCGCGCCGTCCATGGTGTCCACACGCTGAACCAGCGGGTGGTTGGCGTCGGAAAGGATCTTGCGACCCAGCTCCGCGTTGTTGCCGTCGAGACGCACGACGAGCGGCTTGGTGACGGCCTCACCCTTGGTCTTGAGGAGCTCAAGGGCCTGGATGATGCCGTTGGCGACCTCGTCGCACGCGGTGATGCCACCGAAGACGTTGACGAAGACGGACTTGACGTCCGGGTCGCCGAGGATGATCTCAAGGCCGTTCGCCATGACCTCGGCGGACGCGCCGCCACCGATGTCGAGGAAGTTGGCGGGCTTCACATTGCTGTGCTTCTCACCGGCGTACGCGACGACGTCCAGGGTCGACATGACCAGACCGGCACCGTTACCGATGATGCCGACCTCGCCGTTCAGCTTGACGTAGTTGAGGTGCTTGGCCTTGGCGGCGGCCTCCAGCGGGTCGGCCGCGGCCTTGTCCTCGAGTGCCGCGTGCTCCGGCTGGCGGAAGTCGGCGTTCGCGTCGAGCGAGACCTTGCCGTCCAGCGCCAGGACGGCGCCGGACGCGACCTTGGCGAGCGGGTTGACCTCGACGAGGAGCGCGTCCTCGGCGACGAAGGTGTCCCACAGCTTCACCAGGACCTCGGCGACCTTCTCGGCCACCTCGGCCGGGAACTTCGCCTGGGCCACGATCTCGCGGGCCTTCTCGATGGTGACGCCGGTGTTGGAGTCGACCGGGACCTTCGCGAGGGCCTCGGGGGTCTTCTCCGCGACCTCCTCGATGTCCATACCGCCCTGCACCGAGGCCATGGCCAGGAAGGTGCGGTTGGTGCGGTCGAGGAGGTACGAGACGTAGTACTCCTCCAGGATCTCCGGCGCGGTCTCGGCGATCATCACCTTGTGGACCGTGTGGCCCTTGATGTCCATGCCGAGGATGTCGGTCGCGCGGGCGACCGCCTCGTCGGGGGTGGCGGCCAGCTTCACGCCGCCGGCCTTGCCGCGGCCACCGACCTTCACCTGCGCCTTGACGACGGACTTGCCGCCCAGCCGCTCGGTCGCCTCGCGGGCCGCTTCAGGCGTGTCGATGACTTCACCGGCCAGCACCGGTACACCGTGCTTGGCGAAGATGTCCCTCGCCTGATACTCGAACAGGTCCACGCGCGTCCGTCCCTTTTAGTGGTCTCGCGGTTCGTTTTATGCGTGGGCGTGCCGCGAAAGGACTGGGTGACTGCGCTGTCACGAGGGATGCGCACACGGGTGTCCTGGTACGCGGCATGTCCATCCGGCAGGTTATCCCCGCCCTTCGCAGGACCCTAAATCGCAGATCACACCTGAGCGGTGATAACAGTCACAGGAGCGGTATCACGGCCGCGGCTCCTTGTCCGGCACGGGCAGCGGCCGCTTCTCGATCGCCGCGGCCATGATGTCCGGGAAGAGGTCCGGGGTGCAGGCGAAGGCGGGGGCGCCCAGTGCTCCCAGCGCGGCCGCGTGCTCCCGGTCGTAGGCCGGAGCCCCCTCGTCCGAGAGAGCGAGCAGGGTCACGAACTGCACGCCGGACGCCTTCATCGCGGCGACCCGCCTGAGCATCTCGTTGCGGATGCCTCCCTCGTAGAGGTCGCTGATGAGGACGACGACGGTGTCGGCGGGGCGGGTGATCTTCGACTGGCAGTAGGCCAGCGCCCGGTTGATGTCCGTGCCGCCGCCCAGTTGCGTACCGAAGAGGACGTCGACCGGGTCGTCGAGCTGTTCCGTGAGGTCGACGACGGCCGTGTCGAAGACGACCAGCCGGGTCGCCAGGGTGCGCATGGAGGCGAGCACCGCCCCGAAGACGGACGCGTAGACGACGGACGCGGCCATCGAGCCCGACTGGTCGATGCACAGGATGACGTCCTTCTTCACGGACCGGGCCGCGCGCCCGTATCCGATGAGGCGCTCGGGTATGACCGTGCCCGCGCCGTCCTCGCCCGGGAGGGGCAGATAGTTCTTGAGGTTCGCGCGGACCGTGCGGTCCCAGTCGATGTCCCGGTGGCGCGGCCTGCTGATCCTCGCGGAACGGTCCAGGGCGCCGGTGAGGGTGGCCCTGGTACGGGTCGCCAGCCGCTTCTCCAGGTCGTCGACGACCTTGCGTACGACGGCCCGCGCCGTCTCCTTCGTCGTCTCCGGCATCGCCTTGTTGAGCGAGAGGAGGGTGCCGACGAGGTGGACGTCCGCCTCGACGGCCTCCAGCATCTCCGGCTCCAGGAGCAGCGTGGACAGACCGAGGCGGTCGATGGCGTCGCGCTGCATGACCTGGACGACGGAGCTCGGGAAGTACGTACGGATGTCGCCGAGCCAGCGGGCCACCGAGGGGGCGGACGCCCCGAGCCCGGCGGAGCGCCGGCTGCCGCCCCGGC
>DATCWZ010000175.1:0-5038 GCA_036566065.1 Streptomyces sp.
AGCAGTTGTGAGTACCGAAGCATTCGTCTACGACGCGATCCGCACCCCGCGCGGTCGCGGCAAGGCCAACGGCGCCCTGCACGGCACCAAGCCGATCGATCTCGTCGTCGGCCTCATCCACGAGCTGCGCGACCGTTTCCCGGGCCTGGACCCGGCCGCCATCGACGACGTCGTCCTCGGCGTGGTCAGCCCGCTCGGCGACCAGGGCTCCGACATCGCCCGTATCGCCGCCGTCGCCGCCGGACTTCCCGACTCCGTCGCCGGGGTACAGGAGAACCGCTTCTGCGCGTCCGGCCTCGAAGCCGTCAACCTGGCGGCGGCCAAGGTCCGTTCCGGCTGGGAGGACCTCGTCCTCGCCGGCGGTGTCGAGTCGATGTCCCGGGTGCCGATGGGCTCCGACGGGGGCGCCTGGGCCATGGACCCCATGACCAGCTTCGAGACCGGCTTCGCCCCGCAGGGCATCGGCGCCGACCTCATCGCCACCATCGAGGGCTTCTCGCGCCGCGACGTCGACGAGTACGCCGCCCTGTCCCAGGAACGCGCCGCCGCGGCCTGGAAGGAGGAGAGGTTCGCCCGCTCCGTGATCCCCGTCAAGGACCGCAACGGCCTCGTCGTGCTCGACCACGACGAGCACATGCGGCCCGGCACCACCGCGGACTCCCTCGCCGCCCTCAAGCCGTCGTTCGCGGCGATCGGCGACGCGGGCGGCTTCGACGCCGTCGTCCTGCAGAAGTACCACTGGGTCGAGGCGATCGACCACGTCCACCACGCGGGCAACTCCTCCGGCATCGTCGACGGCGCCGCCCTGGTCGCCATCGGCTCCCGGGAGGTCGGCGAGCGGTACGGCCTCACTCCGCGCGCCCGGATCGTCTCCGCCGCCGTGTCCGGCTCCGAGCCGACCATCATGCTCACCGGGCCCGCGCCCGCCACCCGCAAGGCACTGGCCAAGGCCGGGATGACCATCGACGACATCGACCTCATCGAGATCAACGAGGCGTTCGCCGGAGTCGTCCTGCGATTCGTCAAGGACATGGGCCTCTCCCTGGACAAGATCAACGTCAACGGCGGCGCCATCGCGTTCGGCCACCCCCTCGGAGCCACCGGCGCGATGCTCCTCGGCACGCTCGTCGACGAACTGGAGCGCCAGGACAAGCACTTCGGCCTCGCCACGCTCTGCGTCGGCGGCGGCATGGGCATCGCCACCGTCATCGAACGCCTCTGACCCGTCCCCGGCCACCACTGCCTACGGAGAAAAACACCAATGACCGAGAGCACGACCATCCGCTGGGAACAGGACGGGACGGGCGTCGTCACCCTCGTACTCGACGACCCCGACCAGTCCGCCAACACCATGAACCAGGCGTTCAAGGAATCCATCGCGGCCGTCGCGGACCGTGCGGAGGCCGAGAAGGACTCCATCCGCGGCATCATCTACACCTCCGCCAAGAAGACCTTCTTCGCCGGCGGCGACCTCAAGGACATGATCAAGGCAGGCCCGGAGGACGCCCAGGCCGCCTTCGACACCGGCACCGCCATCAAGAACTCGCTGCGCCGCATCGAGACCCTTGGCAAACCCGTCGTCGCCGCCATCAATGGCGCCGCGCTCGGTGGCGGTTACGAGATCGCCCTGGCCTCCCACCACCGCATCGCGCTCGACGCGCCCGGCTCCCGCATCGGCCTGCCCGAGGTCACCCTCGGACTGCTCCCCGCGGGCGGCGGCGTCACCCGCACCGTACGGCTCATGGGCATCACCGACGCCCTGCTCAAGGTCCTCCTCCAGGGCACCCGCTACACCCCGCGGCGCGCCCTGGAGAACGGCCTGGTCCACGAGGTCGCGGACACCCGCGAGGACATGCTGGCCCGGGCCCGCGCCTTCATCGACGAGCACCCCGAGTCGCACCAACCCTGGGACGTCAAGGGCTACCGGATCCCCGGCGGCACCCCGTCCGACCCCCGGTTCGCGGCCAACCTGCCGGCCTTCCCCGCCAACTTGAAGAAGCAGCTCGCCGGCGCCCCCATGCCCGCGCCCCGCAACATCCTGGCCGCGGCGGTCGAGGGCGCGCAGGTCGACTTCGAGACCGCGCTCACCATCGAGGCCCGCTACTTCACCGAACTGGTCACCGGCCAGGTCTCCAAGAACATGATCCAGGCGTTCTTCTTCGACCTCCAGGCCGTCAACGCGGGCGCCAGCCGCCCCGACGGCATCGAGGAACGCCAGGTCCGCAAGGTCGCCGTACTCGGCGCCGGGATGATGGGCGCGGGTATCGCGTACTCCTGCGCCCGCGCCGGAATCGACGTCGTCCTCAAGGACGTCTCCGCCGAGACGGCCGCCAAGGGCAAGGCGTACAGCGAGAAGCTGCTCGCCAAGGCGCTCTCGCGGGGCCGTACGACCGAGGCGAAGCGCGACGAACTGCTCGCCCGCATCACCCCGACCGGCGACCCGGCCGACCTCGCGGGCTGCGACGCCGTGATCGAAGCCGTCTTCGAGAACACCGAGCTCAAGCACACGGTGTTCCAGGAGATCCAGGACATCGTCGAGCCCGACGCGCTGCTGTGCTCCAACACCTCGACGCTGCCGATCACCGTGCTCGCTGAAGGCGTCACGCGGCCGGCCGACTTCATCGGACTGCACTTCTTCTCACCGGTCGACAAGATGCCGCTCGTCGAGATCATCAAGGGGGAGAAGACCGGCGACGACGCCCTGGCCCGCGCCTTCGACCTGGTGCGCCGCATCGGCAAGACCCCGATCGTCGTCAACGACTCGCGCGGCTTCTTCACCTCGCGCGTCATCGGCCGGTTCCTCAACGAGGGCGTCGCCATGGTCGGCGAGGGCGTCGCGCCCGCGTCCGTCGAGCAGGCGGCGGCCCAGGCGGGATATCCGGCCAAGGTGCTCTCCCTGGTGGATGAGCTGACGCTCACCCTGCCTCGCAAGATCCGCGAGGAGACCCGGCGGTCCGTCGAGGAGGCGGGCGGCACCTGGGTCGCGCACCCGGCGGACGCGGTCATCGACCGCATGGTCGACGAGTTCGGGCGGCCTGGACGCAGCGGCGGCGCGGGCTTCTACGAGTACGACGATGAGGGCCGTCGGACGCGCCTGTGGCCGGGTCTGCGTGAGCACTTCGGCAACCCGGACACCGAAGTACCGGACACCGGCGTTCCCTTCAAAGACATGCAGGAGCGGATGCTGTTCGCCGAGGCGCTGGACAGCGTCCGCTGCCTGGAGGAGAACGTGCTCATGACGGTCGCCGACGCCAACATCGGCTCCCTCATGGGCATCGGCTTCCCCGCCTGGACCGGCGGGGTGCTCCAGTACATCAACGGATACGAGGGCGGCCTGCCCGGCTTCGTGGCGCGCGCCCAGGAGCTCGCCGAGCGCTATGGTGACCGGTTCCTGCCCCCGGCGCTGCTGACCGAGAAGGCGGCGCAGGGCGCCACCTTCCACGACTGAACACGACTGGCACGGCGGCTCGCGGGCCCCGTTCACCGCGGTTCACTCCGCGGTGAACGCGGCCCGCAGCTCCTCCTTCAGCGACCGCTGGAACGCCGTCACCAGCGCCTGCAGCACCATGGGCTGCATATGTGCCGACAGCGACTTCATCGCCTTGACATGGTCCGGGTCCGACTCCCGCTCCCGGTACGGATTCCACACCTCGTCCCGGAACAGCCGCGTCAGCTCGTGCGCCGCCGAGCGGGTGTGGTCGAGCAGCACCGTACGCGCGGCCAGGATCGTCTCGATCGCGATCGGTACGTCCAGCAGCTCCACCCCGAGCCGCAGCAGCCCGCGGTCCACCCGGTACGGCCCGTCCGGCGTCCCGGGACGCTCCAGCACCCCCATCGCGGCCAGCCGGTCCACGTCCTGCTCGGTGAGCGCCCGCCCGGCGCGCCGTTCGAGCTCGGCCCGCGTCGTGTCCTCGGCCGAGTCGGGTGCCCACGACGCCACCAGCGCCCGGTGGATCGCCAGGTCCTGGGCGCTGAGATCCGGCGGCAACTGCTCCAGATACCGCTCGATGGCGGCGAGCGTCATGCCCTGGTGCTGGAGCTCCTCGATCAGGGCGAGCCGGGAGAGATGGTCGTGCCCGTAGTGCCCCACCCGGCGCGGCCCGATCACGGGGGGCGGCAGCAGCCCACGGGTGCTGTAGAACCGTACGGTGCGCACGGTGACCCCCGCCCGCGCCGCCAGTTCGTCCACGGTGAGCTTCGGCTCCTCGGTCCCGGTCGCCATGGCTGCTCCTCGTTGCCGGGGCACACGCTGTGCCTGTTGCACCGTTCGATGCAACAGTATTGCTGTCTCACCACTGGTGTGAAAGTGCTCAGCCCGCCACCGCTCGCTCGCGAACGCCAGCTGCTCACATACTGGAGGGGATGACACGGGAGCAGGCATGAGCAGCGCGGAGACCAGGGGGACCGGCCCGCTGCCGCCACCGCCGGGCGGCGTCCTGTGGAGCCTGACCGGTGACATCCGCGGACTGCTGATGCTCCCGGCCGCGCTCACCCTCCAGGTCGCCCACCCGGCGGTCGGCGCGGGTGTCGACGAGCACTCCGTGTTCCGTACGGACCCGTGGGGGCGCGGCGAGCGGTCCGTGCGCTCCCTCCAGCTCTGGGTGTACGGGGGAGAGGAGGCGGCCGAGGAAGGGCGCAGGCTCCGCCGGCTGCACCGCACCATCCGGGGCACCGACACCCGGGGCCGCCCCTACAACGCGCTCGACCCCGCGACCTATGCCTGGGTGCACGCCACCGGCTTCCCCGTCTACCGGCACGCGGTGCGCTATCTGGTCCGCCCGCTCACCGGGGCGCAGGAACGCGCCCTGTACGCGGAGTGGCTGCGGGTCGGCCGGGTGCTCGGCATCGACGACCGGGACATGCCGCAGACCATCGAGGCGTTCTGGCCGTACTACCGCCGGATGCTCGCCGACGAGATCGAGGCGACCGTCGTCGTACGCGAACTGACCGCCACCGACCGCCCCGTGCCCCCGCCGGACCGCGGGCCACTGCCGCTTCGACTGCTGGCAGAGGCGCTGTGGCCGGTGCTGCTGCCGCC
>DATCWZ010000399.1:0-5327 GCA_036566065.1 Streptomyces sp.
CCATTGCCGATCCGCAGATGTGGCGGAAGACCCTGCGGGGCACGTACGAAGCACTGCGGCCCGGCGGGCATCTGGTCTTCGAGACCCGGAACCCGGCCCGACGCGCCTGGGAGGAGTGGAACCGCGAGGCTTCCCACGCGGTGACGGAGATCCCGGACGTCGGCACGGTCGAGAGCTGGGTGGAGTTGACCGAGGTGAGTGAGCCACTGGTGACATTCCGCTGGACGTACACGTTCGGCTCCGACGGGCAGGTGCTGACATCGGATTCCACGCTGCGCTTCCGCGAACGACGAGAGGTCGAGGCGGACTTGACCGCTCAGGGGTACGTGGTCGAGGCCGTACGGGAAGCCCCTGACAGGCCGGGCCGGGAGTTCGTATTCGTGGCACAGCGTCCTTGAGGCATCGGCTGCGGCGGCCCAAGTCGACGTGGAAATTCGGTTGCTCATCGGCGGGTGCGGGGATGCAATGTCCGCCATGGTGACACAGGTCCGCCCGCCCCGCCCCGATGAGATGGCCGCGTACTACAGGGTATTGCCGTTCGCGAACGGGCTGCCGCAGTGGGAACCGGCGAACGCCGCGTGGCACGGCGGCCCCGAGCCGTGGTCCCCGCAGCGCGCACCCGCGACCGCGGAGCAGCTCGCCGAGTGGGCGGAGGCGGACCTCAAGAACGAGTCCTTCCACCCGATCGCGACGTTCGTCGACGGCGCGTGCGTCGGCGCGTCGGCCACCCTCTCCTTCGAGGTGACGGTCCCCGGCGGCGGTACGGCCAGGATGGCCGGCGTCACGTCCACGGGGGTGATAGCCACCCACCGCCGACGCGGCTTCCTGCGTCAGATGATGCAGGCCATGTTCGACTCGGCCCTGGACCGGGGCGAGCCGTTGGCGATGCTGAGCGCGAGTGAGGGCAGCATCTACGGGCGGTACGGTTACTCGCCCGCGACGTACCGGACCCGGTGGGAGATGGCCCGTCACGAAGCCACCATGCTCCCCGCGGCCACTGATCCCGGGTCGCTGGAACTGGTCGGCGCCACGCAGGCGAAGGCGGCCTGGCCCGTGGTGCACGCGGGCGTGCGTCCGTACCGCGTCGGCGAACTCACCCCCCTCCCCGGGCACTGGGACGGGCTGTCCGACGACCCGGACGGCACAAACGGCCCGATGCGGTACCTCGTCCACCGGGACCAGCGCGGCACGGTGGACGGCATCGCCAACTTCCTGCTGCCGTGGTCCCCGACCGCGGAGAACGCGGGGACACTCGTCGTACAAGCGCTTGAGGCGACGAATCCGATCGCCTACCGCGCCCTGTGGGGCGTGCTGACCGACTTCGACCTCACGAAGACCATCGTGGCGCCCGGCCGCCCCCGCGACGAACCCCTGCGGTGGATGCTCGCGAACCCACGCGCGATGCGCGTCACCCGCCAGTCGGACAACCTGTGGGCGCGCCTTCTCGACGTACCGGCCGCTCTGACGCGGCGCTCGTACGACATACCTGGCGAGCTGACGTTCACCATCGACAGCGACCGGATGTGCCCGGCCAACAACCGGACCTGGCACCTCCGGGCAGAGGGCGCTTCGGTGACGTGCGTCCCGACCAGCGAGGCGGCGGACCTGACGATCACGGTCCAGGCGCTGAGTTCGCTCTACTTCGGCGGCATGTCGGCGCACGACCTGGCGTACGCGGGCCGCATCACCCCGCACACCACCGCCGCGCTCGGCCACCTGTCCCGCCTGTTCCACACCGACCCGGAACCGCACAACTCGTTCGGCTTCTGACGCGCTGACGCCCGGCACCGGGGCAGGCGGACCCTCCGACGCAGTGGTCAGGGCCTCGGTGTCCAGACGTACGGAGTCGTGGTGGTCACGGCATGGCATCCGAGGCGGCGCAGGATGGGAGCGCTGTCATCCGACGCGTCCCACTGCAGGTAGCGGACACCGCGGGAGGCTGCGAGCCCGGCTCGGTGGGCGACCAGGGAGCGGTAGATGCCCTGGCCTCGCCAGGCCCGGAGTGTCGAGCCTCCCCAGAGGCTGGCGAAGTCGGTTCCGGGGCGGAAGACGAGCCACCCTGCGGAGACGACCTGCCCGTCGGCCTCGGCCACGATGACGGCGATGTCATCCGGCGCGGTGGCGAGCCGCCCGATCAGGTCGTCGGCCAGCCAGCTCCAGTCCTGCCCCCAGACCTGGGATTCCATGGCCGCGATCCGGTGCATGTCCGCTTCCGCGGCGGTGTGCCGCAGGACGACGCCGACCGGGAGCCGGGGCCGCGTCGTCGCCATCTCCTCGGCCCGCCCGATGAGGACGGTCTCCTGGTCCTCGGGAACGAAGCCCGCGCTCCGCAGGCGGCCGGGCAGGTCGGCCGGGAGGTCGTGGCCCCGGGTCTTCCACTCCACGGCCTCCCCGCGGGCGGCGAAGTAGTCGCGTTGGCGGCCGATGAGCCGGTCGAGGTCCTTCCCCTGGACGCCGAGGTCGCGGGGCCCGGTGATCAGCCCGCGGTGCATGCCGACGATCCGCACAACGCGGCAGGCCGAACCCTGAATTGAGGGCGGTCACTTACATATCCGCCGCGCTCCTGCCCGGGCCAATGTGTAAGTGAGTGCTACCAAATCCAGCTCTTGACGGCTTCTGCGATCTGCAGGGCGGCCTGGGCGGGCGTGAGGTGCGTGGTGTCGACGACCTCGGCCTCGCCGTGCAGCCACGTGCGGGCCGCCTCGGCGTATGGCTCAAGGTACGTGAGACGGAACGGGGAGTTGGGGCCAAGTACGGTGTCGCCCGCGATGCGCCTGCGGAGTGTGTCCTGGTCGGCATGGAGGACGAAGTGCCGAACCGGAATCGTATGCAGGGCGAGGCCCGAACTGATCTCGCGCCAGTACTCCTCGAGCACGGTCATGGGCATGATCAGGGTGCCGCCGGTGTAGTCGAGCACGCGCCGGGCGGTCTCGACCACGAGCGGCCGCCACGGTGGCCAGTCCTGGAAGTTGCCCGTCCAGGGCAGCCCCGGCTCGATGTCCATGAGCGTCTCGCCGACCTTCTCGGCGTCGAGTACCCGTGAATCGGGGATCAACTGCTGCACGAGCGCACTGGTCGTCGTCTTGCCCGCGCCGTGAGTTCCGTTGATCCATACGATCACGGGCCCAGGCTAACGCCGGGGATGCCCCTCCGAGATCAGGTGACGGCACGCACGAGGCTGCCTTCGACGGGGTCGCGGGCTCACCCAGCCAGTTCTGCCAGGACCTCGGAGACGGCACGGCGTCCCAGTTCGGCCATGGCAGGGTTGGTGTGGCGGTAGTAGTCGATCCCGCTGACGAAGGTGAGTGCCCAGCCTCGTCCGCGTGCCCAGGCGGCGTTGTCGAATTCCCCTGCCGTACGGAAGGTTTCCCGCGTCTCCGCGCTGAGCAAGGTCCAGGCGGCGATGGCATCGCAGGCGGGGTCGCCCACGCCCGCAGTGCCGAAGTCGATCACCGCACGGAGTCGGCCGTCGCTGACGAGGATGTTGCCGGGGATGAGATCGCCGTGTGTCCACATGGGCGGTCCGTCCCACTCGGGCTGATCGAGGGCCTCCTCCCAGGCACGGAGGAGAGCGGGGGCGTCGATGTCGTCCGCCGCCTTGGCGGTCCACTGCCGTACAGAGGCGTCACGGGTGCGAAGAGGGACGCTCCGATAGCCCTGGCGGGCCCCGGTTGTGTCGGCCTTGCGCAGCGCTGCGACGAACTCGCCCAGGTCCGCCGCGAGTCGGTGGCCGTTGTGGGCGTCGCTCGGCTTGGCGGTGGGGTGCGAGCCGTTGATCCAGCGGTTGATGGCCCAGAGGAAGGGATACCCCTGTCCCGGCCGGCCCACGGCGATCGGCTCGGGCACGGCAGTGGGCAGGAACGGGGCCAGCCGTGGCAACCAGCCCTGCTCGAACTCCACTTGCCCGACAGCGTCCTCCATCAGGGGCAACCGGACGGCGAACTCGTCGCCCAGCCGGTAGATCGCGTTCTCGGTGCCGACGGAGTCCACGGGCCTGATGGGCAGATCCGCCCATTGCGGGAACTGGTGTCTGAGCAGTCGCCGTACCAGCGTGGCGTCGGTGGGGATCTCATTCTCGTGCATCATCGGTCGGAGACCTTAACGAGGAGGTCGTCGGGGAGCCACTGAATTTTGCTGTGCAGGTCAGCCGTCGCTCTTGGTGGCCACGACCGTCCATGTGCGGTGCGGTACGTGGATCACCTCACCGGGGAAACGGTCACGCAGCACCCTGCCGAGGGCGTCGTCGAAGCGTTCAACCTCGTCCAGCGGCAGGCTCGCGCCGACTCCGGCACTGGCCCGGATCCGGCCCCGCCACGCCTCGGGCGGGTAAGGCACATCCAGGTCGAAGGAGAAGGTCTCGATGCCGGTGAAGCCCCCGGTGGCCAGGTCGGTCAGCCAGCGTGGGTACAGGCCGGTGCCGCCGCTCATCGTCCAGGCCGGGTTGAAGGAGAGGATCAGCTCCTCGGTGGCCTCGACCACGTTGCCCGGGAGGGGCAGCCAGTCGAAGTGGGCGATGACCGCCCGGCCGCCGGGGCGCAGCAGCCGCCGCACCTCAGCCGTGGCCTTCGGCGCGTCGAACCAGTGCCAGCACTGTCCGGCCGCCACCACGTCGTACGAGCCGTCCGGCAGCCCGGTCGACTCGGCCGTGCCCACCCGGTACTCGGTTTCCACTCCGGCCTCCATGTCGAGTACACGGGCCTGATCGAGCAGCGGCGCGGCTGGGTCCACGCCGGTCACACGCGCCCCGGCAAGCGCGAACAGCCGGGCCAGGGCGCCGGTGCCGGTCCCGATGTCGAGCACGTCCTTGCCGGGGAAGGAGATGCCGTGCCGGTACAGGTGAGCGACGATCTGCGGCGGGAATCCGGCGCGGTGGCGGCCGTAGTCCTGCGCGGTGAGCCCGAAGTCAGGACGGAACGTACTGCTCATGGCGGGTCTCCCAGAGACGTGAACAGGGCAGAGGAGTGGCTACGCATCGCCCGGTACCGGCGTCCCGGGCGCGGACGGGTCCGTCCCGGCTACCCCGCCACGGCCGGGGCGGCCAGTCCCGCGGCGGTCGGTACGGCCCGGCCGAACACCCGGGTGTCCTGTCCCGGTTACGTGTGGACAGTTGATGCGTGGCGTGTGCATGATAGTGGGAGTTTGTGCCGCCCTCGGGCTTGTCCCGCGTCGGATTTTCAGGGCCTGGACCGCGCAGGGTTGATGTGGCGGTAGCGTGATCGTCATGACGGCTGAGGGCGAGGCGCTGGTCGGCGGCATGGTGAACGCAGGAGCGGTCTTTCGCCGTGGTGAACTGGTGGAGCGCCCGGCGCCGCGCAACGCGCGTGCCC
>DATCWZ010000264.1:0-2565 GCA_036566065.1 Streptomyces sp.
GGATCAGCGGGAACGGCTCCCCTGTGAGGCTGGTGAACGCCTCGCCGAGCTGGGCGAGGTCCAGGCCGGGCGGTGAAGCCCCTGCGGCGGACAGCCACTCGCCGCTCACCGCCACCCACGCCTCTTCGACATAGGCGTCCCACCAGCGGGCCGTCAACTCCTGAACCGCGCCCCAGGTGACACAGCGAAGATTGTGGCCGTCGGCCGCATAGCCCACGTTGACGGCGTGCCCGCCCGCGATCGGGGACCTGCGTACGACGTCCCACGGCTTGCCCTGGTCGAACTGGTAGAGCGCCGAATACGGCACATTCGCGCCGACATA
The DNA here is from genome assembly GCA_036566065.1 of Streptomyces sp. Taxonomy (GTDB): domain Bacteria; phylum Actinomycetota; class Actinomycetes; order Streptomycetales; family Streptomycetaceae; genus Streptomyces. The sequence continues at coordinate 323 of DATCWZ010000264.1, forward strand.
GACGTGGCCAAACAGGTGCAGCGCCGCGCGGATCTCCTGCTGGTCGGCAACGTTGAGCTCGGCGAACGCCACGATGGTGTGCCCGCCGACGCCGACCTTCCTGAAATAGTTCAGGCAGTCCTGCATGATGGCGCCCTGGTCGGTGGCCGGGTCGTCCGGCTGGTAGCCGGACACGTCCTCATATGCCTTCAGCACGTCGGCGTCGGTGACCTTGACGGTCTCGCCCTGGCCGTAGGCCGTCCACGCTTCGATCATGTGACCTGCGGCGGCCATCGTGCAGTCCCCGATGTCGGTGTTCAGGTAGACGGGCCAGTCGGCGACCTTCGACATGTAGTCCACGACCGGCGGTACCGGCGGCAGTTCCGCCGCCCGCAGGTATGGGCCGAGTTTCAGCCGGGGCTTGACATGCTCGGGGTAGGGCGGGCGGCGCCCGCCACGGAAATGGACGGCGCTCACTCGGCGGCCTGCCTGCCCGCGGCGAGGGCCTGAACGGCCTCAGTCAGCGTTTTGATCGCCTTGTCCTGGGCTTCCAGCCGTTCCAGGATCGCCCGGGTCTGGTGGTAGCCGTCCTTGCCGTACGCCCAGGTCTGCCGGAACGCGGTCCGCGGGTCGATCGTCTGGCCGACATCCAAGATGCCCTCGCGGGCGGCCCACACGTCCTTGGTGACCTCGTGGGTGAACCGCTCGTAGACGGCGTCCGCCACGTCCTTCGCAGACGGCATGTCCTCTCCTTCATAGTCGGGCCGGCCGAATCCGGCGATGACGCCGGCGGCCCGGACTCGGCGCATCACCGCACCCCCGGCCGCCGGGCCGGTGTTCGCCTCAATGGTTTGCACCCGGCCGTCGCCGAGGTTGCGCTCGACGACGCCGACGTGGTCGATCCGGGAGATGCTGTCGGTGCCGTCCCAGTCGAAGAACACGATGTCGCCCGGCTCGGCGTGGGCTGTGATGTTGGCCGTGGTGCCCGCGAACCAGCGGTCGGCCCGCTGGAAATCCTGGGCGTGCCACACCGTGTAGGCACGGTCGCCCCCGGGCAGGACGGCATCAGCGGTGCCGGAGTGCCGCGCCCAGTAGGTGATCGACTGGTCGCACCAAGCCGCGGCGAGGAAGTCCGTGCCGTGTCTGCCGGCGTACTCCTTCGTGATCTTGTTGGGGCGTCCGTGAAGGCCGAGGTCCTTACGCGCCGCCGCGAGCATGCTCTGGGCGGTCAAACGACGCCGCCCCGGTAGAACCCGTCCTCGTCCGGTGCGCCGTACAAGCCGCGCAGTACGGCCTCCTCGTCCGGCTCGGTCGCACCCCACTCGTGACAGTCCACGCCCGCACGCACCAGCTCGGCCTCACCCGGCTGACTCATCAGCACCGCTCCTCCTCTGCTTGTCTCCTGCGTCTTTCCATGGGCCAGGACCGCACCAGGATGAGCAGCCGCCACCCCAGCACCCAGTCGATGAGGACGAACGCGCCCAGACGCAGGTAATCCCACACCGTCGTATCCGGGTGGGGCGCCAACGCACCCATGTACCCCAATCGGCCCACCCACACCACAAGCACCATGCCGATCACCAGCTGATACCAGAACAAGTGCCTGCCCTCGTGAGACCTGGACCAGCGGAAACACGTCCCATACAGCAACGCCGCCGACAGGGCGATCACCGCCGCAGCGACGATCAGGGCGCTCCCCAGCAGCTGCGTCACTGTCGGTCGCCTCCCAACGCCTGGCGGAACAGGTCGGCGAAGTGGTTGCGTTGGCGGGCGTTCCGCAGCTCGGCGGCGACCTCGTGCACCTCGGGCCAGCGTCGCCTTACCTCGGCGAGATGTTCCTCGCTGACCGCCCGGGCCTGCCGCGCCTGCTCGATACGGCGGACCGCATCGGGGCATCGGGCCGGGTCGTGTCTACGGCGCCACCACATGACGCGGCCCCTCCTCGCGGCGTCCCAGCGCCTGAATGAGCTGGTTGGATGCGCGTGCCAGCTCCATCAGTTCGGCAAGCTGGTTGTCCTGCTCGTGGCGAGCCTTCTCCATGGCCATCCACGCCGCCTTGTAGTCGGCTGTTTCGGCGCGGGCCTCCGCAACCCGCACGTCCCGGTCTTTACGGACGTCTTCCACGACCGATCGGGGGACCAGCAGGCCGCGGAACACCATCCAAAACCCCGAAAAGATCACGGCGAGTGCGAGGGTGACCAAAGACCCTTGAACCCACGGAATGGACGCCAGATCCACACGGCCGCCTCTCGTCTGTAGATGTG
>DATCWZ010000633.1:0-2362 GCA_036566065.1 Streptomyces sp.
CGCCGGGCGCCGACGCTGGTGCCGGGACCGGCACCCGGTCGGTGAGCACGGGTGGGTGACTGGTGGCCGTGTCCAGCGGCACCTCGTTCGCGCCCGGCGAGAGAGGGGCGGCTGGCGCGACGGGCGCGGGCGGCGGGGGAGTGGCGGCGGCGCGGTTGCGCTTCACCAGCGCGAGGACCTCACGCTGGGTGCGGACCAGTGCCCCCGGCAGATCACTGGTCCGCTGATCGGCACCGGCGGCATTACGCAGGGAGTCCAGCAGGGCCTGCCCCTCGGGGCCCTCGTTGACGGCCAGTTCCAGCGTGGTCCAGGAGGTGTCGGTCAGGGCCTGTGCGACCCCCTTGGCCTGCGTGATAGACGAACCGAACCGGTCCGCCCCGACCTGACCGAGGTCGAAGGCGGCCAGCGCGTCCACCGTCTTCTTCGCCCCGGCCGCGCCCTGCCCGGCCCCCCGGGTGAGCGCCTTGAGCAGTTCGACGCACCGCCGCGCGAGCGGAAGCCGCCCGGACTCGTCGGTGGAGTCGAGTCCGAGGAAGACCGCACGCTCCTCCAGCTTCGCGACGAGCGCGATCGCGTACTCCTCGTGAGCCCGTGCCTCCTCGGTGATCTGCCGCGCGAACTGGTTGACCATGCGTCCGCGGCGCAGCGTCGGAGCCGGCTTCCCGAAGATCGCCGCGAAGCGCGTGCGTGCGCTGTCCCAGTCCTCCTGCGAGGGCAGCGGCTGGCTGCGCAGGGTGTCGAGGTCCTTGATCTGCGTCAGCTCGGGGGCGGGGTCGAGCGGCATGCCGCCGCGTACCCAGACCCGGTCGTCCATCTCGGCGAACGCGGCCACGACGAGCCGGGTGAGGAAGTCGGGCAGCCCGCGCGGCTGCGGCAGATCGGTCCAGTCGGTGAGGGTGATCAGGGAGAGGTCGCCGGTTACCCCACGTTCGCGCGCGAGTTGGCGGAAGTGGTCGGCCCAGTAGAGGGACAGCTCGAAGTACGCCTCCTTCTGCTGCCCCAGCCGCAGCGGGTTTGCGATGCGCTGGACGAGCTTGCGGTCACCGGCCGGCACCTCGGTGCGGCCGTCGCGGGCCTCGGCGGCGGCCCGGATGTGGGTGAAGACCTTGCGGGCGTCGGCCGCCTTCAGCGGAGTACCGGTGTGGTCGGGGTCCAGGTCGGGGTGGCCGGGGAACTGGTCGGCCAGCAGCTTGCCCGCGATGTGCCGCAGACCGTCACGCATGGACTGGCCCACGGAGAAGACCAGCCCGTCGACGTCCCGCAGCGACTGGAGATGATCACCGAAGCCCAGCTCCACATCGGTGGCCTTCTTCTCGGCCAGGCCGTACGCCTGCTTGAAGGCCGCCTTCACATTCTTGAGCAGCGACTCGCGCTGGGTCTCCAGCAGGCCCTTCGCGCGGGCGCGGCTGTCAGCGTTGAGATGGCCGGCGTACTGGCTGTCGAAGCGCTGCTCGTCGGAGAGCGCCTTGTCGATCACGACGAGGCGGCAGAAGTCGCTGTAGCGCTGCGCGGACAGATGCGCGGGCAGCCAGGCGACCGTGCGGGAGCGCTCGCCGTCGTGCTGCTTCTCGCGCAGCCGCCGCATGCGCTCGACATCCTCGGCGGTCCCGTACTCGCCCTCGTCGTACGGGAGGTCGACGACGATCCGCCACAGACCGTCCTCCTGCGGCATCAGGTCGTGGTCGGGCAACTCCTCCTCATCGGCGACGTTCCCGAAGACGACCTCGGCGCTGCGGCTCGTACCGCGCCAGCCGAAGTTCACGCGACCGGTCAGTTGCCCCTGCTCGATGGCGAGTTCCTCGGACAGGATCCTTTTGGCGAGCGCCTGGCGGTTACCCGGGTTGTCGTTGACCTTGGCGTTGGCGATGACGGAGTCGACATCCACACCGGTCAGTTCGAGGCGCACACCCGGGTTGGTGTCGGTGCCGGTCTCCTTGATCTCCGGGAAGCGGCCCGCCCATTCGGCGACCTTGTTCTTCAGGATGCCGTATTCGCGCCCCGGGATGGGGGCGACGACGGAGCCGTAGTTGAGGGCGGAGAGGCGGCGGATCGTGAGGTCGGCGAGCGCGGGCACGCTCGGCGCGAGCGCGGACAGCAGAAGCGTGCCGATGATCCGGTTGTCGCCGGTGAAGGTCTTGATCCGGCCCCGCAGGTCCGGGTCGGTGATGCTGTCGGGGCCGTGGTGGGCGTACTGCTCGATGTCCTCCTCGGACACGTTGTACGTGCCGAGCAGATACGGGCGCAGCTTGGTGCGGTAGAGCTTGTCGGCCGCCTCGAAGACGACCTTCAGGCTGTCGGTGAACGGCTTGTCGCCGCCCGCAGTGATCAGCGGGTACAGATCGCCCACCGGGATCAGGTCACC
>DATCWZ010000675.1:0-3237 GCA_036566065.1 Streptomyces sp.
AGCGGTGGCGGACGAGGGTGCGTAGCGTGCGGCGATCTCCAGGTGGCCGACGCGCGGGAGTTCGGGCAGCAGCGAGCGCTGGAGGTTTTCGGCGATGTGCCGGGTCTCCTGGTGCAGGCGGATGCTGTCCACTCCCAGGGCAATAGCGCGGACCACATCGGCGATCAGGGGCAGGTCCTCCTGGGTGAAGGGGGGTTCGCCCGGGGTACGGACTACGGTGAGGGCACCGAGGATGTCCCGGCGGACCCGCAGCGGGGCGATGATCGCACTGTCGGCCTCCAGTCGGTCGAACAGTTCCTGCTGGCGGGCGTCCAGCGGGCTGTCGGCCCGGGCCTGCGAGGGGATGCCGGTGAGCAGCAGCGGGGCCGCCCCGCTCAGCACCCGGGCCAGCGACCCGCGCCCGTCGGAGACCGGCGGGAGCCTGCCCTCGTACCCGCCCGGCGGCAGTACCTCCGGGTCGCGGTGGACCACGCAGGCCCGGTTCACATGGTCGGCCTCGAGCAGGTCCACCACGCACCACTCGGCCAACTGCTGAGTCAGTACGCGGCCCGTACGCTGCAGCGCCTCGTCCAGATCCGGGGCACTGGTCAGCTGGCTCGTGATGTCGGCCAGCAGGGAGAGCCGCTCCAGCACCGTCGCGGCGCCGCCCGTCGCCCGTGCCGTTCCCACGGCGGCCGGACGGCGCGGTTCACCCGTATCCGCCGGCGCCGCGGCGCTGCTCCGTCCCTCGGTACGGGACGCGGAGGCGGTCTCCGTACTCCTGGGGATGAGCTGGGCGACGAATACCGTACGGCCGTCCGTCGCCTCCTGGGTCTGGATGAACAGGCGGACCGGGACCGTGCTGCCGTCGCGGTGCAGGGCGGGCAGCGGCACGGAGCGGCCCAGGATGCGGGGCACGCCGGTGAGGAGCAGGGAGGCGAACGCCTCCAGGTGGCGCCGGCGCAGGTGCTCCGGGATGAGCATGGTGATGCGCTGCCCGACGAGGTCCTCGACGTGCCAGCCGAGCATGTTCGCCGTCGGCCCGTTCACCGCGATGATCCGGTTCTCCTGGTTCGCGGCGATGGTCGGGACCCTGCTGGTCCGTACCTGGTCGGCGTCCCAGGCGGCCAGCTCGGAGGGCCGGGCGCTCGGTTCGCGGGGGACCAGCGTCCAGGCGGCGGCATGGCCGCCGGCGAGCTGGTTGATGATCTGGTCGAACAGCCAGTGGCGGAAGGCGCGGACCTGGGGGAGGGCCGGCAGGGTGAGCAGGCGCCCATGCCGGGCGGCCTCGTCGGCACGCTCGAGCAGTTGGTGCAGGGACAGTACCGCCTCGGTGGAGTCGGCCGGTAAGCGTACATACAGGGAGTGCATGTCCGCTTCGGAGGGCTGGTCCGCCAGTGCGGCCGTCAGGCGGGCGCTGATCGCGCTGTTCATGTCCTGGGCGGTGAAGAGTTCCTCCGGCGTCACGCCGAAGCCCTGCCCGGCGTTCACGGCGAGCACGAGTTCGTGCAGCAGGGCGGCCCGCTGGTGCTGCGACGCCAGGTACAGCACGCGCGGCATGTCGAGCAGTGTCAGGGCGGTGGTGGGCTCGACGGCCGGAGCCGCGGGGGTCCACTCGGAGGCCGGCGAGGAGGCCGAGGGGGGCGGCCCGCCGGGCCACAGCTCGCACCACACCGTCTTGCGCTCCCCGGCGCTGCGCACCCCGTAGCGCGCGGCCAGTTGTTCGACGATGGGCAGACCCCATCCCGTACTGGCGTACGGAAAGGGGCGCCGCGACATCAGTCCGCGGTACGAGTAGGCGTCGGTGACCTGGATCCGGATCCGGCCGTCACGGAAGCTGACCCGTACCTCGATGTCGGTGTGCGCGTGCACCACCGCGTTGGTGACCAGCTCGCTGACCAGCAGCTCAGCGGTTGCCACCATGCCCGGTGCCGCGCCGTTCGCAGCGGCCCGTACGAACTGCCGGGCCGACCGGACGCTTTCCGGCCGGGGAGGCAACCGCCGCGACGGATCGGCCCCCGGGCTGAAGCTGCTCATGCCCGCAGTGTGCGGTACGCGGCCGACGCACACCCGCGCCTCTCACCGCATGTCGGGAATGATCCACCGAAGGAACCGTCAGCGCCGCGCGGTCAGGCGCTGCGCGACCTCCGTCGCCCAGTACGTGAGGATCATCTGCGCGCCCGCGCGCCGGATGCCCGTCAGGCTCTCCAGGATCGCCGCCTCGCGGTTGATCCAGCCGCGCTCGGCCGCCGCCTCGATCATCGCGTACTCGCCGCTGATCTGGTACGCGGCGACCGGCACGTCCACCGCGTCCGCGACCCTGGCCAGGATGTCCAGATACGGTCCGGCCGGCTTGACCATCACCATGTCCGCGCCCTCCTGGAGGTCGAGCGCCAGTTCTCGCAGGGACTCGCGGGCGTTCGCCGGGTCCTGCTGGTACGTCTTGCGGTCGCCCCGCAGCGAGGAGCCCACCGCCTCGCGGAACGGGCCGTAGAACGCGGAGGAATACTTCGCGGTGTACGCGAGGATCGACACGTCCTGGTGGCCCGCCCCGTCGAGCGCCTCCCGGATCACGCCGACCTGGCCGTCCATCATGCCGCTGGGGCCCACCACATGGGCGCCCGCGTCGGCCTGGACCCGGGCCATCTCGGCGTACCGCTCCAGCGTCGCGTCGTTGTCGACGCGGCCGTCGCCGGTCAGGACGCCGCAGTGGCCGTGATCGGTGTACTCGTCCAGGCACAGGTCGGACATCACGACGAGCTCGTCGCCGACCTCCTCGCGCACCGCCCGCAGCGCGACCTGGAGGATGCCGTCGGGGTCGGTGCCCGCGGTGCCCAGGGCGTCCTTCTTCTCGTCCGCCGGTACGCCGAAGAGCATGATGCCCGAGACCCCGGCGGCCACCGCCTCGACGGCGGCCTTGCGCAGGGTGTCCAGGGTGTGCTGCCGCACGCCGGGCATGGCCGAGATGGCGACGGGCGCGTCGATGCCCTCGCGTACGAACGCGGGCAGGATCAGATGCGCCGGGTCGAGCCGTGTCTCGGCGACCATCCGCCGCATGGCGGGCGTCGTCCGCAGCCGCCGGGGCCGGGCGCCGGGGAAGTTTCCGTACACAGTCATCCTTCGAGACTAGCCCCGTACCACAGGCGCTCTTGCCGACACCCGCGCCGGTAAAACACGCGGGGCCCGGCCGCCGAAAAGCGGCCGGACCCCGCACGCGCGCACCCGTCAGGTGGTCGTCCGGCGGCGCCGAGCGCCCGG
>DATCWZ010000191.1:0-2019 GCA_036566065.1 Streptomyces sp.
CTCGGCTCGGCCGGGCCCGCCGAACCTCGTGCGCGAGGGCGCTTGAATGTGTCATCGGGACGTTGCCGTCGGGTCGGCGACCCAGCTGTTCTCCGCCGTCGACGGTTCGACTCTGTTGCTGCGCCGGCGTGGTCCGGACTACGCAGGCATCCGGCCTATCCAGCCGGGCGGGCGTCCAGCTGTGCCTGGGCGTCTGCGAGCAGTTCGACGACGCGGGTTCCGACAGCGAGGTCCACCTCATGCGGCTCGCCACTGACCGCCGATGCAACCAGATCCTCGGCGGCGGTCGCGAAGGGCTGGATGAAGCCCTCGTCCGGTCGAGGAGGCATGTGGAGCAGCCCGGACTCACCCCATACCGCTACCTCGAAGCCCGCCGCGGCCGGGGGCGCGAACTGCGACAGCATCACGGTGCTCGAGGCACCCGACTCATGTCGCAGCACGAGCGTGACCAGGTCACCTTCGCCACCGACGGCCGTGAGTGACGTGACCGGTCCGAGGGCGGCACCCAGCGTCGACAACGCATGAGGACCGGTGTCCCACAAGGCACCCCGCTCCTGACGCCAGGGCGAGGCGCCGAAGGGGTTATCAGCCTGCTGCAGGGAGCTTAACCATCGCAGCCACCCGCCACGCCAGCCGCCCGTCATGGCCAGATGGCTGAACCATGTGCGCGACCGGTCGATGAACCGGTCGGTGAAGAAGACCACCGACGCCACCCCGGCGTCCGCGGCGGCGTCGCGCACTGCTCGCGCCGCGTCCACGTCCAGGGCGACCGGCTTGTCCAGCAGCAGGTGCTTGCCGCCCCGTGCGGCAACCAACGCCAGGTCGGCCTGCACGTCAGGCGGAACCGCGTACGCCACCGCCTCCACGTCCGACAGAAGCCCGTCGTAATCGCCGTATGCCCTCACGCCCAAAGTGCGCGAGAGGCCCTCGGCCTTCTCACGAGTCCGGCCCCAGACACCCACCAGCTCGACTCCATGTGCCGCAGCAAGCCCCGGCCCTTGCGTCATCGTCGCCCAAGGCCCCGTGCCGACCAGACCGAACCTCATGCCGGCACGGTACCCCGAGACCGACCCGGCCGCCCTGAGCCGCCAATCGGGACGTCGAGACGCCGCGTCTCCGCCCGTCTTTGGACGGGAACCAGCCAGCGATGACGCGACACGAGGAGCTCTAGCGCACCGGCATACCGGTAGGTCAACCGCCCTTTAGGGGCCCTGACGGGCGTTTACGCAAAGCCAGTTTGGTAACCGGGTTCAGGACACGACCTCGCCGGGCGAGATGAAGCCGTCACGTCTCGATTGTGGCGTCGGAAGGCGCTGGCGGTGCGGTCCGTACAGCCTCGCGCTGCTGGCGGTACCAGTCGCGCCAGACGAGTCGGTGGATCGGAATGAGCTTCGGGATGTCACGGAGCCCGGGGATGAAGGGGATCAGCAGGAGCGCCAGACTGAGGAGCATCATGAGGCCCCACACGAGGGCGTCCGCGTTGTCGGAGGTGCTGAACGGTGGGACCTGGTACCAGAACGTGTACAGCCACAGCCACGGCTGGCCCGGGTAGTTGCCGGTCTCGTTCATCATCCCCCACTGGTCACCGCCGAGGCTGCGCGCCCGCGCCTGGTCCTCGAGGTACGTCCCGTCGGCGAGCAGGAGCAGCCGGCGCGTGGGGTCGCCGCCGTAGAAGGAGTTCTGGCTGATGAGCTGCTCCAGGCCGCCCGTTGCGGCGAGGCGTTCGTATGCGGTCGACAACACGGGCACGGGCCCGTAGTCACCTTGCGCCACCTTGGCGGGATCGTTCTCGGCGTTGTTCAGTGCGGTGACGTAATTGCCGGCCCAGGTGGTCTGCCGGTCGGCGGACGCCTTGGCCCACACGGTCAGGGCGAGGCCAAGGGCCGGATCGCCGCCCTCAACGGCCTTGAGCGGGTTGATCACGAAGTCATTCGCCGCGTCGATCGGGTACGTGACCCCGGCCCACTTCTGCAGCGGGATGCCCAGGAGCTTCTGCCCTTCGGCGGCGTTGTTGTAGGG
>DATCWZ010000828.1:0-2390 GCA_036566065.1 Streptomyces sp.
CGCGGTGGCCCGCCCGGGAGTGGCCGAGCTGACGGTGACGGCGCCGCGCGCGGCCCGCGAGATCGGCGTCGCCTGGCTGGACGGCCATCCGGACACACCCCCGGTGGCCGCGTTCAAGCGCTTCCTGCTGTCCCGCCGCGGCCATCTGCTGCCGGACTGAGGCGGGCCGCCGGAAGCCGTACGGCGAAAAGCCGGTCAGCGCTTCAGCGACCGTCCGAATCCCGAGGCCAGCGGCATGCGCAGCCCCAGCGGCGGCGGCGCGGCGAACGCGTCGGCCAGCGGCCGGGCGAAGGACCGGGCGAACAGCGAGCCGCCGATGAAGTCCCCGGCCAGCGCCAGCACTTCGTCGCGGTGCTGGCGCAGCGCGTGCCCGTCGGAGTGGACCTCGAAGCGGCAGACGTTCCGGTTGGACTTCTTGGCCCGCTCGGCCAGCCGGTAGGACAGCTCCGGGTCCGAGACCGCGTCGTTCGTGCCGTGCACGATGAGCACCCGCCGCCCCAGGAGCTGCTTCACCGGCTCCGGCTCAGGGCCCATCCCCCCTGCCGCCGTGCCGTCCGGCAGCCAGGGTGCCATGGCCAGCACCGCGGTGACGGCGGTGTGCCCGGCGGCCCGCAGTGCCGCCCTGCCCCCCATGCCGTGCCCGGCGAGGCAGACCGGGACGTCGCCGTAGCGCCGTACGACCTCGTCGGCGGCCCAGACGGCGTCGGCCGCCGGGTCGGCGCCGCTGTTCCAGCCCCGGCAGCGGTAGCGCACCACATGCACCGTGAGCCCCTCGCCACGCCCGGCGCGGGCCAGCGTCCGGGCGAGCGGCGACTGGACCGCGTACGACAGGGCGGAAGGGCGGCGCAGCGAGTCGGTCTCGCCGTCCGGGAGCAGCAGGACGACGCCGCTGACTTCGGGTGGTGCTCCGGCCGTACGGACGGCCCGTCCCAGCCTCGCTGCAGGCAGGGGTTGTGCGCGCTGTGCCATGCCAGCAATGTGTCAGACGCGGGGGCCGGGGGACAGATGTGGTCGGGCACATTTCGTGACGGGGCCCACGCGGGGGCGACCGGTGCTCTACGCGCGTAGGCGGTAGGGTGCCCGAATGACGAGCCAGACCCTGAATGTCCCAGGTCCCGATCAGATCCGCCGCGCGCCCAAGGTGCTCCTCCACGATCATCTGGACGGCGGCCTGCGCCCCGGCACGATCACCGAGCTCGCGCTCGCCTGCGGGTATGACAGCCTGCCCGAGACCGAGCCCGACAAGCTCGGCATCTGGTTCCGCGAGGCGGCGGACTCGGGTTCGCTGGAGCGCTACCTGGAGACGTTCACCCACACCTGCGCCGTCATGCAGACCCGCGACGCCCTGTTCCGGGTTGCGGCGGAGTGCGCCGAGGACCTCGCCGAGGACGGCGTCGTCTACGCCGAGGTGCGGTACGCGCCCGAGCAGCACGTGGCGGCCGGGCTGAGCCTCGAAGAGGTCGTCGAGGCGGTCAACGACGGCTTCCGCGAGGGCGAGCGGCGCGCCCGTGCGGGCGGCCACCGCATCCGTATCGGCGCCCTCCTCACCGCGATGCGGCACGCCGCCCGCGCCCTGGAGATCGCCGAGCTCGCCAACCGGTACCGCGACCTGGGGGTCGTCGGCTTCGACATCGCGGGCGCGGAGGCCGGATACCCGCCCACCCGGCACCTCGACGCGTTCGAGTACCTCAAGCGCGAGAACAACCACTTCACCATCCACGCCGGGGAGGCGTTCGGGCTGCCGTCCATCTGGCAGGCCCTGCAGTGGTGCGGCGCCGACCGGCTCGGCCACGGTGTCCGGATCATCGACGACATCGAGGTCGCCGATGACGGCGGTGTGACGCTCGGCCGCCTTGCCTCGTACGTACGCGACAAGCGCATCCCGCTGGAGATGTGCCCGACGTCCAACCTGCAGACCGGGGCCGCCGCCTCGTACGCCGAGCACCCCATCGGGCTGCTGCGCAGGCTGTATTTCCGCGTCACCGTGAATACGGACAACCGGCTGATGAGCGGTACCAGTATGAGCCAGGAATTCGAGCGGCTGACCGAGACTTTCGGATACACGCTCGATGACATGCAGTGGTTCACAGTCAATGCGATGAAATCCGCATTCATTCCTTTCGATGAACGTCTGGCGATGATCAACGACGTCGTGAAGCCCGGTTACGCGGAGCTGAAGTCGGAGTGGCTGTTCCAGCAGACCGCCGCGACCAGCGCTTCTTCCTCCATGGCGGGCTGAGTAAGGCGGAAAGGAAACGGCCGGGAGCTCATTTTCCCGGCCGTTTTCCGTGTTGCGGCATGTTTGCGGGGCGGGCATGGAGCCGACTACGTTGCGGTGCCGCTCACATCCACTTCCCCAAGGATGAATTTCACATGAAGCAGTCTGCCGC
>DATCWZ010000359.1:0-3983 GCA_036566065.1 Streptomyces sp.
CAGCGCGGCGAGCGCGAGCCGCCAGCCGTCCCGCGCGCCCCGCAGGAACGGCTGGAGCACCCCGAGGGGGAGCGGCTCCGGAGCCGTCGCCTCGAACCAGGCGACCGGGGCAGGTACCCGTCCGCAGCCCTCCCGGGCGAGCGCGAGCGGCAGCTCCAGATCGGGGTTGGTGCCCGGGAAGACCCGGCGGAAGATCTTCAGGATGTACGCATCGCCGTACACGAGTGAGGAGTTGGACTGCTCGGTGTCCAGGACACGCGGGGTGAGTCCGGCGGGGACCGTTGCCACCTGCTCGAAGCGGAGGGGTCCAAGCGTGCCGGGGCGACGGAATCGTTCCAGCAGGAGATCGGCGAGCCGCGGGTCGTGCAGGCCCTCGTACAGCGTGCGGCCCGCCAGCGGTCCCTCCGCGACCCTGCCGATGCGTGCGTGGCCGAGGCGCGGCGGCAGGGCGGACCGTACGCCGAGCAGGAGCTGGTAGCAGTCCCCGGCGCACCGCGCGGGCTGGTCCGGCTGATGGACCCGTACGAGCAGATGCAGCAGCCCCGGGGCCGTGCCGGCACTGTCAACCGGCAGTATTTCGGTCGCCGATACCAGGGTGAAGCCGGTGACCGGCTGCCCCTTGCCCGCGAACCACCGCTGTGTGGGCAGCCATTCATGCAGCAGCGGGGCGAGCGAGGGGAGCAGATCGGCTGATGTTCTCGTACCGTGCGGTGCAGTGCTCTTCGCCAGGGCGACTCGAGTGGATGCAGCCTCCGACATGGCATCGCGTCCTTTCCCCGGGCACACCACAGGATGCGAAGAGTGTCCCGGATTGCGGCAATGGCTGTCCGGCTGTGCGGGACGTGTCGGGTGAGGATGGTCCGTACGGACTCGGCCCGAGGGGCACTCGGCGATCCGAGCGCCGCCCGGTAGAGCCCGGAAGAGCTCTCGGTATCAGGCAAGAGTGCCCCGTGCGAGGCGGCGGAAACCGGGTCAGCCGGCCGGGGCGTCCTTGCGCAGCCGGAACCAGTAGAAGCCGTGCCCCGCCAGAGTCAGCAGGTAGGGCCACTGGCCGACGGCCGGGAAGCGTACGCCGCCGATCAGTTCCACCGGGTGGTGCCCGTTGAACAGGCGCAGATCGAGCTCGGTCGGCTGGGCGAAACGCGAGAAGTTGTGGACGCACAGCACGAGATCGTCCTTGTACTCGCGGGTGAACGCGAGCACCGCCGGGTTCGACGACGGCAGTTCGCTGTACGAGCCGAGGCCGAACGCCGGGTTCTGCTTGCGGATCTCGATCATCCGTCGCGTCCAGTGCAGCAGCGAGGACGGCGAGGCCATCGCAGCCTCGACGTTGGTGACCTGGTAGCCGTACACCGGGTCCATGATCGTGGGCAGATAGAGCCGCCCCGGATCGCTGGAGGAGAACCCGGCGTTGCGGTCGGGGGTCCACTGCATCGGGGTGCGTACGGCGTCGCGGTCGCCCAGCCAGATGTTGTCGCCCATCCCGATCTCGTCCCCGTAGTAGAGGATCGGGGAGCCGGGCAGCGACAGCAGCAGCGCCGTGAACAGCTCGATCTGGTTGCGGTCGTTGTCCAGGAGGGGTGCCAGGCGGCGGCGGATGCCGATATTGGCCCGCATCCGCGGGTCCTTGGCGTACTCCGCGTACATGTAGTCGCGTTCCTCGTCCGTGACCATTTCGAGCGTGAGCTCGTCGTGGTTGCGCAGGAAGATGCCCCACTGGCAGTTGGACGGGATCTCCGGGGTCTTCGCCAGGATTTCCGAGACCGGGTAGCGGCTTTCGCGCCGTACGGCCATGAAGATCCGCGGCATCACCGGGAAGTGGAACGCCATGTGGCACTCGTCGCCGCCGGACGGGAAGTCGCCGAAGTAGTCGACGACGTCCTCCGGCCACTGGTTGGCCTCGGCGAGCAGCACGGTGTCCGGGTAGTTGGCGTCGATCTCCTTGCGGACCCGCTTCAGGAAGTGGTGGGTCTCGGGCAGGTTCTCGCAGTTGGTGCCCTCGCGCTGGTAGAGATACGGGACGGCGTCGACCCGGAAGCCGTCGATCCCCAGGTCCAGCCAGAAGCGCAGCGCCGAGATGATCTCCTCCTGCACGGCCGGGTTCTCGTAGTTGAGATCGGGCTGGTGCGAGAAGAACCGGTGCCAGTAGTACTGCTTGCGCACCGGGTCGAAGGTCCAGTTCGACGTCTCCGTATCGACGAAGATGATCCGGGCGTCCGGGAACTGCTTGTCGTCGTCGGCCCAGACGTAGTAGTCGCCGTACGGCCCGTCGGGGTCGGTGCGGGACTGCTGGAACCAGTCGTGCTGATCGCTCGTGTGGTTCATGACGAAGTCGATGATCACGCGCATCCCGCGCTGGTGCGCGGAGTCGACGAACTCCACGAAGTCGGCGAGATCGCCGAACTCCGGCAGCACGGCGGTGTAGTCGGAGACGTCGTAACCTCCGTCGCGCAGCGGTGACTTGAAGAACGGCGGCAGCCAGAGGCAGTCGACACCGAGCCACTGCAGATAGTCGAGCTTGGCGGTGATGCCCTTCAGGTCACCGACGCCGTCGCCGTTGGAGTCCTGGAAGGACCGGACGAGGACCTCGTAGAAGACGGCGCGCTTGAACCACTCGGGATCGCGCTCCCTGGCGGGAGTGTCCTCGAACAGGTCGTGAACGGGCTCATTGACGATCATGATGTGGGTGACCCTCCGGTCGGCGGGGACGGTCGCAGGACCGCGATGTGCGCGGGTGTCACACCCGGCTCCAGTCGCACATAGAAGGTCCTGCCCCAGTGATAGGTGTCGCCGGTGAGCTCGTCGCGCACCGGCAGGCTGTCGTGCCGGCCGGTACCCAGCCGCGACATGTCCAACGAGACCGTGGCCTCCTGGGTGTGGTGAGGGTCGAGGTTGACGACCACCAGAACGATGTCCGAACCGGAGCGCTTGCTGTACGCGATCAGCGCCTCGTTGTCCACGGAGTGGAAGTGGACGTCGCGCAACTGCTGGAGCGCCGGATGGCGGCGTCTGATCCGGTTGAGCGAGGTGATCAGGGGTGCCAGTGAGCGGCCCTCACGTTCCGCCGACTCCCAGTCCCTCGGCTTGAGCTGGTACTTCTCCGAATGCAGGTACTCCTCGCTCCCGGGACCCACCGGGGTGTTCTCGCACAGCTCGAACCCCGCGTACACGCCCCAGGACGGGGACAGCGTCGCGGCGAGCACGGCCCGCGCCTCGAAGGCCGGGCGGCCGCCGTCCTGGAGGTAACCGGGAAGAATGTCGGGGGTGTTCACGAAGAAGTTGGGACGCATGTATGAGGCACTGTCGCCCGCGAGCTCGGTGACGTACTCGGTGAGTTCGTGCTTGGTGTTACGCCAGGTGAAGTAGGTGTACGACTGCTGGAAGCCGACAGCGGCCAGCGCGCGCATCATCGCGGGCCGGGTGAACGCCTCCGCCAGGAAGATCACATCGGGGTCCGTGCCGTTGATCTCCGCGATGACCTTCTCCCAGAAGACCACCGGCTTGGTGTGCGGGTTGTCGACACGGAAGATCCGTACGCCGTGGCCCATCCAGAACCGCAGGATCCGGACGCTCTCGGCGACCAGCCCGCGCAGGTCCTTGCCGAAGTCGACCGGATAGATGTCCTGGTACTTCTTCGGCGGGTTCTCGGCGTACGCGATGGTGCCGTCGGCCCGGTGGCGGAACCACTCCGGATGCTCCGTCACCCACGGGTGGTCCGGGGAACACTGGAGCGCGAAGTCCAGCGCCACCTCCATCCGCAGGGTACGGGCCGTCTCCACGAAGTGGCCGAAGTCCTCGATCGTGCCGAGGTCGGGGTGGACCGCGTCGTGGCCGCCCTCGGCCGAGCCGACCGCCCAGGGCACCCCCGGGTCACCGGCGGCCGGGGTGAGGCTGTTGTCCGCGCCCTTGCGATGGGTGGTGCCGATGGGGTGCACCGGTGGCAGGTACACCACGTCGAAGCCCATCGCCGCGACGGCGGGCAG
>DATCWZ010000394.1:0-9830 GCA_036566065.1 Streptomyces sp.
GGCCCGGGAGAGCCGGCAGCCGTCGACGATCGAGGCGTGATTGCCCGCGTCGGACACGATCAGTGCGTCCCGGCCGGTGAGCGCGGTGAGGGCGGCCAGGTTCGCCGCGTAGCCGGAGGACAGCACAAGTGCGGCCTCGAATCCGCAGAAGTCCGCCAGCTCGCGTTCGAGTTCGGTGTGCAGTTCGGTGGTGCCCGTAACGAGCCGTGAGCCGGTGGCTCCCGCGCCCCATCTGCGGGCCGCGTCCACGGCCGCCGCGGTGACCTCGGGGTGCCGGGTGAGGCCGAGATAGTCGTTGCTGGCGAGGTCCAGGAGGTCCGGCTCGGCGGGGCGCGGACGCAGGGTCCTGACGAGCCCGGCGGCGGCGCGGCGGCGGGCCTCGTCATCGGTCCACTCGAACGGGGCGTAGGACATGGGGCGGTCCCTTGTGTAGGCAGCGCACAGATTTGTAGGCAGCTCACAGACCCTAGCCGTGTGCGGAGCAGGTCATGATGTGGCAATACACACACCCTCGGGCACCTCTACTGTCCGGTTCCTCCTTGGCCGGAGGCCATGCCGTACGTCAGGATCATCGCCATGGACCTGCAGACGCTGGTGGACAAGGGACTGCGGCGCGAACTGCCGACCCGCGAAGAGGCGCTCGCCGTGCTGGCGACCTCCGACGAGGAACTGCTCGAAGTGGTGGCCGCCGCCGGGAAGGTGAGGCGCAAGTGGTTCGGGCGACGAGTGAAACTGAACTATCTGGTCAATCTGAAATCGGGCCTCTGTCCGGAGGACTGCTCGTACTGCTCGCAGCGGCTCGGTTCCGAGGCGGGGATCCTCAAGTACACCTGGCTGAAGCCCGACGAGGCGTCGAAGGCCGCCGCGGCCGGGGTGGCGGGCGGTGCCAAGCGTGTCTGTCTGGTGGCGAGTGGCCGCGGCCCGACGGACCGGGATGTCGACCGGGTGTCGAAGACCATCGAGGCGATCAAGGAGCAGAACGAGGGCGTCGAGGTGTGCGCCTGCCTCGGGCTGCTCTCGCAGGGGCAGGCCGACCGGCTCAGGTCGGCGGGCGCCGACGCGTACAACCACAACCTGAACACGTCCGAGGGGACGTACGGGAACATCACGACCACGCACACGTACGCCGACCGGGTGGACACGGTCCAGCAAGCCCAGGCGGCGGGTCTGTCGGCCTGCTCCGGGCTGATCGCGGGCATGGGTGAGAGCGACGCGGACCTGGTCGACGTCGTCTTCGCCCTGCGCGAGCTCGACCCGGACTCGGTCCCGGTGAACTTCCTGATCCCGATCGAGGGGACCCCGCTCGGCAAGGAGTGGCACCTGACCCCGCAGCGGTGTCTGCGCATCCTGGCGATGGTGCGGTTCGTCTGCCCCGATGTCGAGGTGCGGCTGGCGGGCGGGCGCGAGGTCCATCTGCGGTCGATGCAGCCGCTCGCGCTGAACCTGGCCAACTCGATCTTCCTCGGCGACTATCTGACCACCGAGGGCCAGCCGGGCCAGAGCGACCTCGACATGATCGCGGATGCCGGGTTCGAGGTGGAGGGCACGGACACGACGACCCTTCCCGAGCACCGGGTCGCGGCGCACGGGGGTTGCGGCTCGCACGCGGAGACCGGCTGCGGCTCGCATGCCGAGAGCGGCTGCGGCTCGCACGCCGACAGCGTGTGCGGCTCGCACGCGGACAGTGCCGACGTACCTGCCGCGCGTACGGATCTGGTCGCGGTACGCCGCCGGGGCGCCGGAACGGACCTCGCGCCCAATGCCTGAACCGCTCTCCCCCGCCGATCTGCGCGCGCTGGACCGGGCTCATGTCTGGCATCCGTACGGTCCCATGCCGGGGCGTACGGAGCCGCTGGTCGTGGAGTCCGCCTCCGGGGTACGCCTCCGGCTCGCAGAGCCCGTGCACGGGCAGCGCGAACTGGTGGACGGCATGTCGTCCTGGTGGTCGGCGGTGCACGGGTACAACCACCCGGTGCTCAACGAGGCGGCGCACGGCCAGGTGGACCGGATGAGCCATGTGATGTTCGGCGGGCTCACGCATGAGCCCGCCGTGCGGCTGGCGACCCGGCTGGTGGAGATCACCCCGGAGCCGCTGCGTCATGTCTTCCTCGCCGATTCCGGCTCGGTGTCGGTCGAGGTCGCGGTGAAGATGTGCCTGCAGTACTGGCGCTCGGCCGGGCGGCCGGCCAAGCAGCGGCTGCTGACCTGGCGCGGCGGGTACCACGGCGACACGTGGCAGCCCATGTCGGTCTGCGACCCCGAGGGCGGGATGCACCACCTGTGGTCGGGCGCCCTGCCCCGGCAGGTCTTCGCGGATCTGCCGCCGGACGGTTTCGACGCGGGGCCGGACGCCGCCTATGTGCGGCATCTGCGGGACCTCATCGCCGAGCACGCGCATGAGGTGGCCGCCGTGATCGTGGAGCCGGTGGTGCAGGGCGCGGGCGGCATGCGGTTCCACTCGCCGGAGTATCTGCGGGTGCTGCGCGAGGCGTGCGACGCGCACGATGTGCTACTGGTGTTCGACGAGATCGCGACGGGCTTCGGCCGTACGGGCGCCCTGTTCGCCGCGGAACACGCGGGGGTCTCCCCGGACGTCATGTGTGTCGGCAAGGCCCTGACCGGCGGATATCTGACCCTGGCAGCCACGCTGTGCACCACGAGGGTCGCCCAGGGCATTTCGAGCGGTCATGTGCCGGTGCTGGCCCACGGGCCGACGTTCATGGGCAATCCGCTCGCCTGCGCTGTCGCGTGCGCCTCCGTGGACCTGCTGCTCGCCCAGGACTGGGAGCGGGAGGTCAAGCGCATCGGCGCCGGGCTGCGGCAGGGCCTCGCCGGGGCCCGGGAGCTGCCCGGGGTGTGTGACGTGCGGGTGCTGGGCGCGATCGGGGTCGTACAGCTCGATCATGAGGTGGACATGGAGGCGGCAACCCGGGCGGCCGTGCGCGAGGGCGTGTGGCTGCGACCGTTCCGCGATCTCGTGTACACAATGCCGCCCTATGTGACGGGCGACGACGACGTCGCCCGGATCTGCCGCGCGGTGTGCGCGGCGGCGAAGGAAGGCTGATCATGACGATTGTGGTGGTGTCCGGTACGGGCACCGAGATCGGGAAGACGGTGGTGACCGCGGCTCTGGCGGCGGCCGCCGGGGACCGCCGGGTCGCGGTGCTCAAGCCCGCCCAGACCGGTCTCGCCCCGGGCGAGCCGGGAGACGCGGCGGAAGTGGTACGGCTCGCGGGCGGTCATGTGACGGCGTACGAACTGGCGCGCTTCCCCGAGCCGTTGGCCCCGGCGACGGCGGCGCGCAGGGCCGGGATGGCCCCGGTGCGTCCGCACGACATCGCGGAGGCGGCGCAGAAGCTGGCCACGGAATACGACCTCGTGCTCGTCGAGGGTGCGGGCGGGCTGCTCGTACGCTTCGACGACGAGGGCGCCACACTGGCGGACGCGGCCGGGCTGATGGCGGCGCCCGTCCTGGTGGTGGTTCCCGCGGGTCTGGGGACGCTCAATTTCACCGCCCTGACCGCCGAGGCGCTCCGCGCCCGCGGCCTGGAGTGCCTCGGTCTGGTGGTGGGCAGCATGCCCGCGGAGCCGGATCTCGCCGCGCGATGCAATATGAGCGACCTTCCGCTCGTGTCGGGCGCCCGGCTGCTCGGCGTGGTCCCGGCCGGTGCGGGCTCGCTGGACCCGGCCGACTTCCGTGCCCGGGCGGCGAGTTGGCTGGCACCGGAGCTCGGCGGGAACCGCGCGGCAGGATGAGCGGCTGAGCGGGCCGGTACGGGGGAGAATTGCTGTACGGGGACATCTGAACAGGCCGTACAGGCCGTGCCCGCCGGTCGAGGAGGTCCGTCATGCAACTGCGCAGTACGAGAATCCCGAAGGACGCGGTGCACCACCCCGTCTTCGCCCGGTTCTACGCATGGATGAGCGTGACCGCCGACCTGCGGGGCGGTATCGCCGCCCACCGCGAGGAGCTCCTGTCCGGTCTGTCCGGCCGGGTGATCGAGATCGGCGCGGGCAACGGCCTGAACTTCGCGCACTATCCGGGGTCGGTGTCCGAGGTGGTGGCGATCGAACCGGAGCGCTCACTGCGGCAGTTGGCGGTGCGCGCGGGGCTGCGCGCTGAGGTGCCGGTGGATGTGGTGCCGGGCACGGCGGAGGCGCTGCCGGTCAAGAGCGAGGCATTCGACGCGGCCGTCGCCTCCCTGGTCCTGTGCACCGTACGGGATCTGCCGCGCGCGCTGGCCGAGATCAAGCGGGTGCTGAGGCCGGGCGGTGAGCTGCGCTTCTTCGAGCACGGGGCGGCACCATCGGGGCGGGCGCTCGCGGCAGCCCAGCGGGCGGTGGACCGGACGGTCTGGCCCCTTCTCTTCGGCGGCTGTCACACCTCGCGGGACACTATCGCCGCGATCGAGGCGGCGGGTTTCGAGCTGGGGATGTACCGCAGGCTGCGCATACCGGAGAGCGGTGTGCAGTTGCCTACGTCGCCGTGCGTGCTCGGTGTGGCGCGTCGTCCCATGACGGGGGACTGAGGCGGCGGTACTGGGGCGCCGCGGGCCTGTTCTACGGGCGTTCTCGCCGTCACAGGCTCCACTGGCGGAGTTCCTCGGCGATGGCCCGTACATCCGCCTTACCCTCCTTGGCAAGCCTGGCGAGGTCGCGCACCTGTTCGGGAGACGTGATCACCTTCAGCCCCGAGGCGACGAGATAGCCATAGGCGACGGCGGAGGCGAACATCGCGTTCGAGTGTTCGAGCGCCGGTACGTGCAGCAGCAACTGCAGCAGCGCGGCGGCGCGTGAATGCGGGTCGCTGTAGACGGGGCTGCCGAAGATCTCCGCCTCGTGGCGGCTGACCGCGGCGACGAGCGCGCCCCAGTCGACGACCTGCGGATCACCGGGCGTCTTGTGCTCGGCGACCATGAGCAGCCAGGAAAGGTCGATCTTCAGGTTCAACGGGTGCCTTTGCGCTCCGGGCCGAACTCCTCGGCGAACACCGACTCGTACTGCTTCATGAAGTCGGCCGCGGCTTCGACGAAAGTGTGTCCCACTTCGCCGACATCCTGTTTGACGAGTTCCTCTATGTAGCGGTTCACGCTCATCCCCCTTTGCAGCGCGCGCTGCCGCGCGGCCTCGGCGGTGGCCTCGTCCACTCGGACGTTCAACTGAGTCTTGGGCACCCCATCACGCTAGCGCGACTGTGCTAGCACCGGCAAGAGGAACGGAGCGGGGGCACGTATCGCATTTTGCCGACGCTTTACGATGGGTGCTCCACTGCCGAACCGCACGAAGGGTGTGAGCGCCGCCCATGGGCGAGCCTCCCAGTAGCCGATACAGCCGATACCGAGCGGTCCTCCCGCCCCTGGCCGATCATGGGACGGAGGTGAACCGATGACCGAAGTGCTCCTCCTGTTCGTGGCGGTGCTGCTCTCGCTCGCCTGCGGCGCGTTCGTCGCGGCGGAGTTCTCCCTGACGACGGTCGAACGCGGCCGGCTCGAACAGGCCGCAGAACGCGGCGAGCGGGGCGCGGCGGGCGCGCTGAAGGCCGTACGCAGTCTCACGTTCCAGCTGTCCGGCGCCCAGCTCGGCATCACCGTCACCAACCTGGTCGTCGGCATGCTGTCCGAGCCCTCCATCGCCGCGCTCATCCGCGGGCCGGTGGAGGCGCTCGGCCTCTCCCCCTCCGTGGCGTCATCGGTGGCGCTGGTCATCGGTACGGCGCTGTCCACCGTGGTCCTGATGGTGGTCGGTGAGCTGGTCCCGAAGAACTGGGCGATCTCGTCCCCGCTGGCCGTGGCGAAAGCGGTGGCCACTCCGCAGCGGATCTTCACCGCGACCTTCCGCCCCTTCATCAGCCACCTCAACAGCACCGCCAACCACATCGTGCGCCGTCTCGGTCTGGAGCCGACCGAGGAGCTGGCGTCCGCCCGCAGCCCGCAGGAGCTGGTGGCCCTGGCCCGGCACTCCGCCAAGGAGGGTGCGCTGGAGGCGGACACCGCCGAGCTGTTCGTACGCACCCTGAGTCTGGCCGAGCTGACCGCGGAGAACGTGATGACGCCCCGCGTCCAGGTCACCGCCCTTGAGGTGCAGGCCACCGCGGAGGACGTCGCCAACGCCACGCGGGCGACCGGTCTTTCCCGCTTCCCCGTCTACCGGGGCAACCTGGACACGGTTGTCGGCATCGCGCACATCAAGGACGTGCTGGCCATTCCGGCCGAGCAGCGCCCGCGCAAGCGGGTGACCGAGATGCTGCGCGAGCCCCTTCTCGTACCGGAGACACTCACCGTGGACCGGCTGCTCGACCGGCTGTCCGGCAAGCCCGCCATGGCTGTCGTCATCGACGAGTACGGCGGTACGGCAGGCGTCGTCACCCTGGAGGACATCGTCGAGGAGGTCGTCGGCGAGGTGCGCGACGAGCACGATCCGCACGAGACACCGGACCTCGCCCCGGCCGGCGAGGACGCCGACGGGCGCACCCTCTGGTCCGCCGACGGCGCGGCCCGCGCCGACCAGTTGCTGGCCATCGGGCTGCGGGTGCCCGACGGTCCGTACGAGACGCTCGCCGGGCTGATCGCCTCCGAGGTGGGCCGCATCCCCGCTGTCGGGGACGCTGTCGAGCTGGCCGGCTGGCGGATCGATGTGGTGGACGCCTCGGGGCGTCGCGCCGCCCGCGCCCTGCTGCACGCGCCGCTGCCGGGTTCCGACGAGCCGGCGGAGGACGCGCGATGACCGCCATTCAGCTCTTCATCGGCCTGCTGACCCTGGTCGTCAACGCCTTCTTCGTCGGCGCGGAGTTCTCTCTGATCTCCGTACGCCGCAGTCAGATCGAGCCGGAAGCCGAGTCCGGGAACCGGAGGGCGCGCAGCGTCATCTGGGGGCTCGAACACGTGTCGGCGCTGCTGGCGGCCGCCCAACTGGGCATCACGCTGTGCACCCTGGTGCTGGGCATCGTCGCCGAGCCCGCGATCGCGCATCTGCTGGAGCCCCTGTTCGACGTGGTGGGGGTGCCGCACGGGCTGGTCCATCCGGTCTCGTTCGTGATCGCCCTGACCGCGGCGACGTATCTGCACATGCTGCTGGGCGAGATGGTGCCGAAGAACATCGCGCTGGCCGAGCCCGTCCGCGCCGCCCTGCTCCTGGGCCCGCCGCTGGTGGCCCTGGCCAGGGCGCTGCGGCCGGTGATCTTCGCGGTCAACGCGTTCGCCAACGTGCTGCTGAAGCTGCTGAGGGTGGAGACCAGGAACGAGGTGTCCGCCACCTTCTCGGACGACGAGCTGGCGCGGCTGGTGGACGACGCCGGGGACGCGGGTCTGGTGGACGACCGCTCGGCGGAGCGGCTGCGGCACGCCCTGGAGCTGGGCCGCAGGCCCGTACGGGATGTGCTGCTGCCGGTGGACCGGGTGCTGTACACCAGGGTCGGGACGACGCCCGAGGAGCTGGAGCGGCTCTCGGCCCAGTCCGGCTACTCGCGTTTTCCCGTCATGGACAGCGAGCAGCGGATTCTGGGCTACCTCCATGTGAAGGACGCGCTGGACGCGACGCCGCGCGATGTCCCGTTCCCGGTGACGGCGATGCGCCCGATCGCCCGGGTACGGGCGACGACGCCGCTCGACGACGTGCTGACGGCGCTGCGGCGCAGCCGTACGCATCTGGCGGCGGTGGTGGACGAGGACAACCGGCTGGCCGGCATGGTCACGATGGAGGATGTGCTGCGGGAGCTGGTGGGCAGGCCGCAGGCGCTCTGAATCCTCTCTGAACGCTCGGAACGCCCGTACCGTCCGGACGGTTTCCCGGTCACGGTACGATCGGGGCCGCCATGGAATTGAATGCCTCGTACACCAGTCTTGTCGCGGTCGGCGACTCGTTCACCGAGGGCATGTCGGACCTGCTGCCGGACGGTTCGTACCGCGGCTGGGCCGATGTGCTCGCCGCCCGGCTCGCGGCCCGTACTCCTGGTTTCCGGTACGCGAATCTCGCCGTACGCGGGAAGCTGATCGGCCAGATCGTCGACGAGCAGGTGGGCGCCGCGGCCGATATGCGGGCGGACGTGGTCACACTCGTCGGCGGGCTCAACGACACCTTGCGGCCCCGGTGCGACATGGGCATGGTGCGCGGGCGGTTCGAGGAGGCGGTGGAGCGGCTGGCACCGTCGTGCAAGCATCTGGTGCTGATGCGCAGCCCCGGGCGCGACGGTCCGGTGATGGAGCGGTTCCGTCCGCGCATGGAGGAGCTGTTCGCCCTGGTCGAGGATCTGGCGGAGCGGCACGGCGCGCTGGTGGTCGATCTGTACGGCGCGCCCTCGCTCGCAGACCCCCGGATGTGGGGCGTCGACCGGCTGCATCTCACGGCGGAGGGCCACCGCCGGGTGGCGGAGGCCGTCTGGCAGACGCTGGGGCTGCCCGCCGTGAGCGACTGGCGGACCCCCATGCCGGCGTCGGTACGGCCCCGCTGGGCGGCCCGGCGCATGAGCGACATCCGTTTCGCCCGGAGGCATCTGGTGCCGTGGATCGGGCGGCGCCTGACCGGTCGGTCGTCCGGTGACGGGCGGTACGGCGCCCAGTTCGACGGCGAGCTGGGACGGGCCTTCTGGGTCACCCCGCAGGGCGCGTCCGAGCCGGGTCCGGTCACCACGTGGCGACGTACGGACGACTGATCCGCGTCCCGTGCCCGGAGGAACCTCCAAACCGGACCGTCGCGCCGGGCCGCACGATCCGCCAGTACAATCTGGCCACGTGACTGCTGTGTCTGCGAAGCCTCGTATCCCCAATGTCCTGGCCGGCCGCTATGCCTCCACGGAGCTGGCCGTCCTCTGGTCCCCCGAGCAGAAGGTGAAGCTGGAGCGTCAGCTCTGGCTGGCGGTACTGCGCGCTCAGGCGGACCTCGGCATCGAGGTGCCCGCGGGAGCCCTCGCCGACTACGAGCGGGTGCTCGACCAGGTCGACCTGGCGTCGATCGCGGAGCGCGAGAAGGTCACCCGGCACGATGTGAAGGCCCGGATCGAGGAGTTCAACGCCCTCGCCGGTCATGAGCAGATCCACAAGGGGATGACCTCGCGGGATCTCACCGAGAACGTCGAGCAGTTGCAGATCCGGCTCTCGCTCGAGCTGATGCGCGACCGTACGGTGGCGGTGCTGGCCCGGCTCGGGAAGCTGGCCGCCGAATACGGCGAACTGGTCATGGCGGGCCGCTCGCACAATGTCGCCGCGCAGGCGACCACGCTCGGCAAGCGCTTCGCGACCGCGGCCGACGAGCTGCTCGTGGCGTACGGACGGCTCGAGGACCTCCTCGGCCGCTATCCGCTGCGCGGGATCAAGGGCCCGGTCGGCACGGCACAGGACATGCTGGACCTGCTGGACGGCGACACCGGGAAGCTGGCCGACCTGGAGCGGCGGATCGCCGGTCATCTCGGCTTCGCACAGGCGTTCACCTCGGTCGGCCAGGTGTATCCGCGGTCGCTGGACTACGAGGTGGTGACCAC
Organism: Streptomyces sp.; assembly: GCA_036566065.1. GTDB lineage: Bacteria > Actinomycetota > Actinomycetes > Streptomycetales > Streptomycetaceae > Streptomyces. The sequence goes on from DATCWZ010000394.1 coordinate 9,473, forward strand.
GCTGGTCCAGTTGGCCGCCGCGCCGTCGTCGATGGCGAAGACGATCCGGCTGATGGCCGGTCACGAGCTGGTGACCGAGGGGTTCAAGCCGGGCCAGGTCGGTTCCTCCGCGATGCCGCACAAGATGAACACCCGGTCCTGCGAGCGGGTCAACGGGCTGACGGTCGTGCTGCGCGGCTACGCGTCGATGGCGGGCGAGCTGGCCGGTGACCAGTGGAACGAGGGCGATGTGTCCTGCTCCGTGGTACGCCGGGTCGCACTGCCGGACGCCTTCTTCGCGTTCGACGGTCTGCTGGAGACGTTCCTGACCGTGCTCGACGAGTTCGGCGCCTTCCCCGCGGTGGTCCAGCGCGAGCTC
>DATCWZ010000397.1:0-2422 GCA_036566065.1 Streptomyces sp.
CTTTTCTGGTTGTGGGCAGCGCCCACCGCAGTGACAGTCATCAATGTCCTCACCTCCTGGTTCCTCGAACGTGGTTCCTTGAACGGGCACACCCTAACCGGGAGCCACAGGGGCCCGTCAACAGGTTTCGCGCGGCCGGACCGTGACCGCACCGAGCCAGGCTGTTTCACCATGGTTTACGCCGTATCTCCCTCGATAGGGTGATACGCGTGCACAACAACCGGTCTTGTGCCGTTATGGTGCCGGGCATGACCTCATCCCAGACCGCCACCGGCACGTTCACACAAGCCCAGTTGGGCACCCAGGTTCTGATCGGCTGGAGTGGCCGGCACACCTCGAGCGAGCATGACGTCGCCTTCCTCCTCACCTACTCGCTCGGCGACGGGCAGGACGGCCCCGAGGCAGGTGAGCAGGCCATGCACGCGGCACTGACCCGCAGCGGTCTCCAGGTCGGCGGCGACATCCTCGACGCCTCCGAGAAGCCGGGGCTGCCCGTGAAGCTCGTCGTCCAGGCCGGTCAGGCTGTCCTGACGATGCCTCACTTCACGGCGCAGTACACCGTCCCGCCCGAGTGGCTGGCGGCGGCAGAGACCCAGGGGCAGGTGTACGCGATGTTCGCCACCCGTCCGTGGCCGGCCGCGGTACCGGGGCGGCCGGTCAGCGAGGAGCTGCTGCGGTCCTTCGCGGCGGACGAGGAGGTCATCAGGACCTCCGCGCACTGCCTTCTTCCGGTACGCACCCTGGGCTGACGCCACGCCCGGAGCCGCGCATGACGATGCCCACCACCCCCGTGGAGTGGTGGGCATCGTCGTGACGTCAGTAACGTCAGTGGTTGCCTACGCCGTTGCCGGAGACCAGCGGGATGTCGTCGAGGATGTGCGACAGCGGCTCGTCTCCCTTGGCCTGCGTGGAGTTGTCGGTGCACTGCTGGTTCTGCGGGTTCGACAGGACGTTGATGTCATGGACCGCGAGGGGGAGGGCCCCGCCGATAGCACCGGCGTTGGCCTTGATCGGCAGGGCGATGCAGGGCTTGTTGAACGAGCCCTGGACCAGGTTGAGCTGCGGGCTCATGTCGCCTTCGGTCTTGCTGTTGCCGAACTTCGACTCGGCGCCGTTGCCGTTGACGGTGGTCGTGCCGTGGTCATTGCCGATCGCCATGGCCGCAGGGGCCGCGGCGGCCGACAGGCCGAGCAGGGACACGGCCATGGCCGCGCCGGCCATCATCTTCTTCATTACGTTTCACCTTTCACAGCGTCCCGTTGTGGAACGCACTGAGTAACCGCAATTGGACGTTTGAGTTCCGCAACACCACTCAAACGGGTTGAATCCGGCGCGATGTCGACGACATTGCTATGCGCCTCCGCCGGATTCCTCGCCCGCCGTGCGGGCTGCCGGAACAAACGCGTTCCACCGGCCCGGTTCAGGCGCCGCGGGTGTATCTCGTACCGAACCCCGGCTCCCGTCGCGCCACTCGGCGAGCAGCCGGTCATAGATCGGTGTGAAGCTCTCAAACTGTTGGCCGTGGCTCCACGGGCCCTGACTGTCGTACTGATCCATGAATGCGCTCTACCCCGCCGTGCGGAGGGGGCGGCGGACGGTACGGCAACCGGACCAATTCCCGCACGATCGAATTACCCGACCAATAAGGTCACCGGCCGTAATCGGCAGACATGTGGGGCCGGTTCGCCCGGGCGCCCGCTCCGGAAAGCGGTTGCCGTACGGATGAACCGGCCCCCTCATGTGCGATGAACCGCGGACAGGCTCGGCCCGGATCCTTCCCGACGTGCCTCGGGGGATCAGCGAGAGAAGTCCGGAATCATATGGAACTCAGCGGTTGTGGGCCCCGTTGCCCGAGAAGATCGGGATGTCGTCGAGGATGTGCGACAGCGCCTCGTCACCCTTCGCCTGGGTGGAGTTCTCGGTGCACTGCTGGTTCTGCGGCGAGGACAGGACGTTGATGTCCTGGACCGCGATCGGGCTGGCTCCAAGGAGCGAACCGAGGTTGGCCTTGCCCGGCAGCGCGATGCAGGGCTTGTTGAACGAGCCCTGGATCAGGCCGATCTGAGGGCTCAGGTCACCCGACGTGCTGCTGTTGCCGAATGCCTGCATGGCACCATTGCCATTGACCGACGTGGTGCCGTGGTCATTGCCGATCGCCATGGCCGAGGGGGCCATGGCAGCGGACACGCCGACCACGGAAGCAGCGACCGCCGCCGACGCCAGAATCTTCTTGATCATGAACTAGCCCTTCTGGTTTTTCTGTTGCCCGCCTGTCCGGAGCATCCTGAATAACTCGCTCGGACGGATTTGGTTGCGCAATTTCACTCGAACGGTGCTTTTCTCGTTCGGATGAAGGGGAATATGCCGAACCGTGCAACGGGAATGGTGCCGAGCCGGGGGAACCGCCGTCGTCCCGGCGGTT
>DATCWZ010000761.1:0-7340 GCA_036566065.1 Streptomyces sp.
CGGCTCGGCCAGGTGGTGCTGCACTGGCAGGACGCGTACGCCTCGCGGTACCGGGTCCAGGTCTCCGCCGACGGGCGCATCTGGCGTACGGCGGCGACCATGGAGGACGGCAGGGGGGGCGTCGAATCGGTCCGGATGGACGCGAAGGAGACCCGCTTCATCAGGGTGCAGGGCGACGCCCGGGGCACCCAATTCGGCTATTCGCTCTGGTCAGTGGAGGCGTACGCCGTCGCCGAGTGAGCGCGGCACGGCGCCCCGGGACGACTGAGGCCCGGGGGCGGTGGAGGCCGGGGTCAGGCGGAAATGCCGTCGATCCGGGCCATACCGTCGATCCGGGCCATCACGTCGTCCGCGCCGAACGGCTGCAAGTAGGGCAGCCAGCGCGGGTCGCGGTGTCCTGTCCCGATGATCCGCCAGGCCAGTCCGCTGGGCGGGGCCGGCTGGTGGCGCAGCCTCCACCCCAGCTCGGGCAGGTGGCGGTCGGCCTTGACGTGGTTGCAGCGGCGGCAGGCCGCCACCACGTTGTCCCAGGCGTGCTGCCCGCCGCGGCTGCGCGGGATGACATGGTCGACGCTGGTCGCGGCGGCGCCACAGTACATGCAGCGCCCGCCGTCCCTGGCGAACAGCGCCCGGCGGGTCAGGGGCACGGGCCCCCGGTAGGGCACGCGGACGAAGCGTTTGAGGCGGACGACGCTGGGTGCGGGGACCGCCTGGGTGGGACTGTGCATCAGGGCGCCGGACTCCTCAAGGCATATGGCCTTGTTCTCCAGGACGAGGACGAGCGCGCGGCGGAGCGGTACGACGCCGAGCGGCTCGTACGACGCGTTGAGAACCAGGACATGCGGCACGGTGGATGCCTCCTTGTACGCCGGCGACGCGTGGCTCGCGCCGGGACGATCCGATCTCAGTTTCTACTCCTGCCTGGTCCGAGCGCCACCACGTCCGGGTAACGGGCCGGGAGGATTTTTCCCGGCGCCCGCCTCCGGACCCCTCTCCGGGGCACGGATCAGGCGCTTCACCACGGCGGCCGTCCGCAGTGTGCGATCGGCCACATCCCCTGTATCCCCCGGTGAGACCCGTCTCTCCCACCGCCGCGGCAGCGAACCACCCCCACGGCTTCGTTAGGCTGGTTGGTCCGTCCGTCACCCGTCCGGAGGTCCCCGCCGTGTTCCTGTCCGCCGTCCTGGCCGCAGCCCCCTCACCCGAGCCCGTGGGTTCGCTGGGCGACGCGGCGGAGCAGGCGGGGAACGCCGCGGGCTGGGTGGAGGAGAACTGGTCCACCTGGCTCAATACCGGTCTGCGTATCCTGCTCATCGCGGCGATAGCTGTCGTGCTGCGCTATGCGATCCGGCGGGCCCTGACCAATCTCATCGAACGGATGAACCGCAGCGCGCAGGCCGTGGAGGGCACGGCCATCGGCGGGCTGCTGGTCAACGCGGAGCGCCGCCGTCAGCGCTCGGAGGCCATCGGCTCCGTCCTGCGCTCGGTCACGTCGTTCCTGATCCTCGGCACGGCGGCCCTGATGATCCTGGGCGCGTTCCAGATCGATCTGGCCCCGCTGCTCGCATCGGCGGGTGTGGCGGGGGTGGCGCTGGGCTTCGGCGCCCGCAATCTGGTCACCGACTTCCTGTCCGGTGTCTTCATGATCCTTGAGGACCAGTACGGCGTGGGGGACCAGATCGACGCGGGCGTCGCCTCCGGCGAGGTCATCGAGGTGGGCCTGCGGGTCACCAAGCTGCGCGGTGACAAGGGCGAGATCTGGTACGTCCGCAATGGCGAGGTGAAGCGCATCGGCAACCTCAGCCAGGGCTGGTCGACGGCGGGGGTGGATGTCACGGTGCGTCCGACGGAGGACCTGGAGCAGGTCCGTAAGTCCGTCGAAGCGGCCGCGGAGGCCATGACGAAGCAGGACCCGTGGAGCGAGCGTCTGTGGGGCCCCGTGGAGGTCCTGGGCCTGGACGCGGTGCTGCTCGACTCGATGACGCTCCGGGTCACCGCGAAGACGATGCCGGGCAAGGCGGCGGGCGTGGAGCGCGAGCTGCGCTGGCGGATCAAGCAGGCCCTGGACGAGGCGGGCATCCGGATGGTCGGGGCGTCGGCGGAGGCCGGTGGCGAGTCCGCGGCCGACCCGGCGGCCGGGATGGCCGCCCCGTCCGCATACGCGTCGACGACGTCGCCGCAGTCCCTGGCCGCGAGCCCGATACCGCCGTCGAACACCGCGAAGCAGGGCTGAGATAACGCTTTGATTGCCACCTGAGCGCAAACCATTGACGTCCGGGTGATGTGCGCCCTACGTTCCTCCCACCGATTAGGAAACCTTCCTAACAGAGCCCTTCCAGCGGGGCCGGCGGAGAACGGACGGATCCAGCATGGCAGCGACGACACCGGGAATTCCGGGTATTCCGGGCACTCCGCGGGTCCTGCGCGCCATGAACGACCGGGCCGCCCTGGACCTCCTGCTGGAGCACGGTCCCCTGTCCCGTACGAAGATCGGGAAGCTGACCGGCCTGTCCAAGCCCACCGCCTCCCAGCTCCTGGCCCGGCTTGAGGCCGCCGGTCTCGTCATCGCCACCGGCACCACCGCGGGCCGCCCCGGACCCAACGCGCAGCTCTACACGGTCAACCCGGCGGCGGCGCATGTGGCGGGGCTCGATGTGAACGCCCAGCGCATCGTCGCGGCCGTCGCCGATGTGACGGGCGCGACGGTCGGCGCGTACGAACTGCGCACCCCCGGCCGGCCCACCGCGGGCGCGGTGCGTCAGGTGGCCGAGGCGCTGAACGGCGCGGTCAAGGAGGCCGGGCTGACCCGCGCCGACATCCACCGCGTCGTCATCGGCACGCCCGGCGCGTTCGACCCCGGCACCGGACGGCTGCGGTACGCCTCGCATCTGCCCGGCTGGCACTCCCCCACCCTGCTGGACGAGCTGGCCGCCTTCCTGCCGATGCCGGTGGAGTACGAGAACGATGTGAACCTGGTCGCGGTGGCCGAGCAGCGGCGCGGCGCGGCCCGCGGCCACGACGACTTCGTCCTGCTGTGGAACGAGGAGGGCCTGGGCGCCGCCCTCGTCATCAACGGCAGGCTGCACCGCGGCTTCACCGGCGGTGCCGGTGAGGTCGGGTTCCTGCCGGTGCCCGGTACTCCGCTGGTACGCCAGGTCGTCAAGGCCAACGCCGGCGGCTTCCAGGAACTGGCGGGCGCCCAGGCGCTGCCCAGGCTCGCGGTGTCACTCGGCATCGAGACCGCGCAGCAGCCCTACGCCGAGACGGCCGCCGCGCTGCTGGTGCGCGCCACGGCCGCGTACGAGAAGGACGAGGCGCTGACCGAACTGCTGCGGCAGTACGCCCAGCGGCTCGCCATCGGGCTCGCCTCCCTGACCGCCGTACTCGATCCCGGGCTGATCGTGCTCTCCGGCGGTCTTGTCTCCTCGGGCGGCGAGCTGCTGCGCTCCCTGATCCAGGCCGAGCTCGCCGAGCTCGCGGCGTCCCGGCCGCGTCTCGTCCTGGGCGAGATCGAGCGACATCCCGTCCTGCGGGGCGCCCTGGAACGGGCCCTCGCGGACACCCGCGACGAAGTGTTCGACACCTCTCGCTGACAACAGCACACAGCCGTACCCGTTCAACCGTTCGTTCACGTCTCTCTTCACCCGCATCCTCACCTTCCCCTGTCCCTGGGAGCTCCGTCATGCGCAGAAGCCGACTGACCACCACCGCCGCCGTCGCCGTCGCCGCGATATCGGTACTCGCCACCGCCTGTACGGGCCAGGCCGAATCCGGCGCGAACGATGACCCGAACGCGAAGACGACGATCAATTTCTGGCACGGCTGGAGCGCGCCCTCCGAGGTGAAGGCGATCCAGGACAACGTCGACAGGTTCGAGAAGACCCACCCGAACATCAAGGTGAACGTCGTCGGCAACATCAATGACGACAAGCTCAACCAGTCGCTGCGCGTCGGCGGTTCGAAGGGGCCCGATGTGGTGTCGTCGTTCACCACGTCGAATGTCGGTAAGTTCTGCTCGTCGGGCGCCTTCGCGGATCTGTCGCCCTTCATCGAGAAGTCGAAGCTGGATCTGGAGAAGACCTTCCCGAAGGTGCTCCTGGACTACACCCAGTTCGAGGGCAAGCGCTGCGCGCTGCCGCTGCTGGCGGACGCCTACGGCCTGTACTACAACAAGGACGCCTTCAAGAAGGCCGGGATCACCGCGCCGCCCAAGACGCTGTCCGAACTCGCCGCCGACGCCAAGAAGCTGACGATCACCAAGGGCGACAGCTATCAGCAGCTCGGCTTCATGCCGACCTTCCACGGCTACGAGACGATCACCGACCACTATCTGGCCTCGTGGGACCACGCGTACTTCGACGCGGACGGCAAGTCGAACATCGCCAAGGACCCGGCCTTCGCAAAGATGTTCACGTACCAGAAGAAGCTGGTCGACGACCTGGGCGGCTACGCGAAGCTGGAGAAGTACCGCGGCTCGTTCGGTGACGAGTGGGGTGCCAAGCACCCGTTCCACACGGGCCAGGTCGCCATGCAGCTCGATGGCGAGTGGCGGCTGGGCATGGCAACCGATGCGAAGACGCCGTTCGAGATCGGGGTGGCGCCGATGCCCGTCGCCGACGACGAGGCCGACAGCTACGGCAAGGGCTTCCTGTCCGGCACGATCATCGGGATCGCCCCGGCCAGCAAGAAGCAGAACGCCGCCTGGGAACTGGTCAAATTCATGACGAGCGACACCCAGGCCGTGGTCGACTTCGCGAACGGCATCCGCAATGTGCCCTCGACGTTCGAGGCGCTGAAGTCGCCCGACCTGAAGTTCGACGCCCGGTTCAAGACCTTCCTGGACATCGCCCAGAACCCGAAGTCGAGCACTCCGGACGGCGCGATCAACGGCGCGACGTACCAGCAGACGATCCAGGACTTCGGTTTCCAGTACGAGAAGGGCGCGGTGAAGGATCTCCAGGCCGGCCTGGAGAAGACCGCGGCGCAGATCGACACCGATATCGCCAAGGCGAAGTAGCTCGATGAGCACCCATACTCTGCGCGCGAAACGCCGCAGATCGGCGCTGGTCACGGCGGCCTTCATGGCGCCGTGGCTGGTCGGGTTCGGCATCTTCTTCGCGTACCCGATGGTCGCGACCGTCTACTTCTCGTTCATGAAGTACGACGGTTTCGCGGCGCCGGTCTTCAACGGGCTGACGAACTGGACCTATGTCTTCAACGACTATCCGATGTTCTGGCCCTCGCTGCGCAACACCCTGTGGCTGGTTCTCATCATGGTGAGCTGCCGGGTCGCGTTCGGGCTCGGCATCGGCATGCTGATCACGAAGATCAAGACGGCCACGGGGGTCTTCCGGACCTTCTTCTATCTGCCCTACCTGGCCCCGCCCGTGGCCGCGACCCTGGCCTTCGTCTTCCTGCTCAACCCGGGGACGGGCCCGGTGAACTCGATTCTCGGCGAGGCGGGGCTGCCGACACCGGGCTGGTTCAACGACGCCTCCTGGTCGAAGCCGGCGCTCACCATGCTCGCGGTATGGGGCATCGGCGACCTGATGGTGATCTTCATGGCCGCGCTGCTCGACGTACCGAAGGAGCAGTACGAGGCCGCCGAGCTGGACGGCACGTCGCCCTGGCAGCGGTTCCGGTTCGTCACGCTGCCGAACATCTCGCCCATCGTGCTGTTCGCCGTGGTCACGGGTGTGATCCAGGCGATGCAGTACTACACACAGCCCCTGGTGGCGGGCAAGGTCGCCTCCGGCGTGATCGGTGGCTCCGGGCAGATGTTCGAGCCGGGGTATCCCGACAAGTCGACGCTGACGCTTCCGCAGCTCGTCTACAACCTCGGCTTCCAGCGCTTCGACTACGGCTCCGCCTGTGTCGTGGCCCTCGTCCTGTTCGCCCTGGCCATGGCCTTCACGACGCTGCTGCTGCGGGGCCGCAACAATCTCATCCAGGCCGGTGACTGACCCATGACCCAACTTCTCGACAGGCCCGCCCCGGCGGCCGGCGCCGCGCCCACCCCGGCCGAACGCGCCCTGCGCCGCAAGGCGCTGCTGCACTGGATCGCCGTCCACTCGCTGGGGGTCGCGGCCGCGCTCTTCTTCGTACTGCCGTTCGTGTTCGTCGTCATGACCTCGCTGATGAGCGACCAGCAGGCGCTGACCCGCGATCTGATCCCGGACACCTGGGAATGGGGCAACTACCGGCGGGTTCTGGACACTCCGGGCTTCCTGCTCTGGTGGCGCAACACCCTGCTGTACGCGGGGCTCGGCACCGTGCTGACCGTGGTGTCGTCCGTGCCCGTCGCCTACGCGCTGGCGAAGTTCCGCTTCCGCGGCCGCAGGCTGTCGCTGATCCTGGTCATCTCGATGATGATGCTGCCGCCGCAGGTCGTCATCATCCCGATGTATCTGTTCTGGGCGCAGCAGTTCGATCTGTCCGGCACCCTCTGGCCGCTGATCATCCCGATGGCCTTCGGCGACGCGTTCTCCATCTTCCTGCTGCGGCAGTTCCTGCTCACCATCCCGAACGAGTACCTCGACGCCGCGAAGGTCGACGGCTGCGGCGAACTGCGCACCCTGCTGCGGGTGGTGCTGCCGATGGCCAAGCCGGGCATCGCCGCCGTCGCGCTGTTCCAGTTCTTCTTCGCCTGGAACGACTACTTCGGGCCACAGATCTACGCCTCGGAGAACCCGGCCGCCTGGACGCTCAGTTACGGCCTGGAATCCTTCAAAGGCGCTCACCATACCGACTGGAATCTGACCATGGCCGCGACCGTTCTGGTCATGGCCCCCGTGATCGCCGTCTTCTTCTTTGCCCAGAAGGCATTCGTCGAAGGCGTCACACTGACCGGAGTGAAGGGCTGAAATGAAGCTCGCAGTAGTGGGTGGCGGGTCCACCTATACCCCCGAACTGATCGATGGTTTCGCCCGGCTGCGGGACACGCTGCCCGTCGAGGAGCTGGTGCTCATCGACCCGGCGGCCGACCGTCTCGACCTCGTCGGCGGCCTGGCCCGGCGGATCTTCGCCAAGCAGGGCCACCCCGGCCTGATCACCACCACGTCCGACCTGGACGCGGGTGTCGCCGACGCCGACGCCGTCCTGCTCCAACTGCGGGTCGGCGGACAGGCCGCGCGGCTGCGGGACGAGACATGGCCGCTGGAGTGCGGCTGCGTCGGCCAGGAGACCACCGGGGCCGGCGGCCTCGCCAAGGCCATGCGTACGGTGCCCGTCGTCCTGGACATCGCCGAGCGGGTGCGCCGCACCAACCCGGACGCCTGGATCATCGACTTCACCAACCCGGTCGGCATCGTGACCAGGGCGCTCCTGCAGGCCGGGCACAA
>DATCWZ010000313.1:0-2059 GCA_036566065.1 Streptomyces sp.
CGGTGACTCTGGTGTCGTTCGCGTCCGCCGTGGTGCTGCTCGCCGCGTTCGTGCTCATCGAGTCGCGGGCCAAGGAGCCGATCACCCCGCTGCGGATGTTCGCCGACCGCAACCGGTCGGGCACGTACCTGATCATGCTCAGCCTGGCCGCGGCCATGTTCGGGATGTTCTTCTTCATCGTGCTGTTCGTGCAGAACGTCCTGGGCTACACCCCGATCGAGTCGGGTCTGGCGTTCCTGCCCGTGACGGCCGCGATAGGCATCGGCGCCGGTCTCTCCCAGCGTCTGCTTCCGGTGTTCGGCCCCAAGCCGTTCATGGTGACCGGCTCGGCCATCACCGCCGTCGGCCTGACCTGGCTGGCTTTCATCTCGCCGGACAGCTCGTACCTGGGCGGTGTGCTCGGGCCGATGCTCCTGTTCGGTTTCGGAATGGGACTGAACTTCGTCACCCTGACCCTGACGGCCGTCTCCGGGGTGGCTCCGCACGAGGCCGGAGCGGCATCCAGCCTGCTCAACGCCAGCCAGCAGGTGGGCGGATCGCTGGGCCTGTCCATCCTGGTCACGGTCTTCGGTACGGCCAGCCGCACGGAGGCCGACAAGCAGCTCCCGTCGTTCATGGCGCAGGCGACCCCCGAGCAAAAGGCGCAGCTCGCCAGAACCCACGAGCTGCCCGGGCAGTGGGGCCACGCGGTGCTCACCCAGGGCATAGCCACGTCGTTCATCGCGGCCGTCGCCATGGTGGTCCTCGCGCTGCTCACCGCGGTGCTCGTGATCCGGGTGCGCAAGAGCGACCTGGAGGCGCTGAGCGGGAAGACCGCGGCAGCGGGTTCCGCCGCCTGACGGGTCCGCCGCACGGCAGGTGCGGGCCGTGCCCCTCGGGGGGCGGCCCGCATCTGCCGCAGGCCGGTGGCTGTCAGTACCGGTCGTAGCTGTCCGTACGGGTTCCCCCGCCCAGCCGGTAGCACTCACCGGTGTGGTCGCCCTGTGCCAGGGGCCGTTCCGCGAGGATGTCGCGCGCCCTGGCCTCACCCCAGCTCGTCGCGTACCACGGAGCGTCCGAGGTCCGGAGATTGCGCTGGATGCCTTCGAGCGCACAGGACCGCAGCGGTTCCGGCAGCGTGTCCAGTGCGGGCACGGCGTCCGCGGACAGGCCCTTGAGGTAGTCGGTGTCGATCGCCTTGCTGTCCTGGTACCGCTGGACGTTCTGCTGCGCGATCAGCCCGTCCGGGGAGACCAGCCCGAACGCGAGCACGCCGACGGCAACGCTCATGACGACGGCACGCGGCAGATGCTTCGCGCCGAGGACTCCGCCCGCCATGATCAGGAGCAGCACCACGCCGAACCACAGTTCCACGGCCGTCACCGAGATCCGCAGCCTCGTCAGCCCGAAGGCGTCGACGTACAGGTCCATGCGGCGCAGCGCGGAGGCGACAACGACCAGGGTGAGTACGCAGAGCACGCCGAGCACGCTCCGTACGAGGGTCCGGTCGCCCGGACCTCCCCGGGGGGCCCAGCGCAGGGCGAGCGCGATCACGAGGAGCGTGAGCCCGGTCGCCCACAACAACTGCCAGAACCCCTGGCGTGCGTATTCCGCCGGTTTCAGTCCGGTCTCCTCCAGCACCTTGTCGTACCCGCCCAGCAGGACGGTGAGCTGCAGGGTGATAAACGCCGCGAAGAGCAGGTCGAGCACGATCAGCGGCAGCGCCCATTCCGCCCGGTTCCGCGCCCTGCCTGGCCGGACGATGACGCCGTCCCACCGGACGGGGGCCGCTGCAGCGTACGAGGCGGCGAGAGCGCCGACGAGCCCGAGGGCGAAGAGGAAGACCCGCCACGGGCTGTCCCCGATGGAGGCGTCGGGAGTGATGCTGCTCAGGAGGTCGGCGAACGCCGCGTCGGCGCTGGCGAAGAGCGTGCCGAACACGGCGAGGAGCACCACGGCCACCGCCGTGGTGCGCAGCGCGGTCCCCCAGCGTCCCCGGGAGCCGTCCGCCCGCGCGAGCACGCCGCGCCAGGCCCAGCGCAGACCGGCGGGGACCGAGTCGAACAGACCCAGCGAGCCG
>DATCWZ010000786.1:0-3359 GCA_036566065.1 Streptomyces sp.
TACGGAAGACGGCGCGTCCGGCCCGCCCGCCCACTCCGCGCCGTCCAGCACGAACGCGATCCCGGCGCCGCTGCGCCGCCGCATCCGCGCGGCGACCGCGGCCTGCTCGTCGTCGAGATCGCCGAAGAACGCCACCAGCAGCCCCTCGTTGCTCCCGCGCAGCACGTCGTACGCCCGGGACAGACCGGCCCCGTCGGAATGGCCGACGACCGCGAGGGTGTCCATCATCAGGCCCGCCGACCCCGCGGACTCCTGGTCCGAGCCCGCGAACCCGCCCGCGCCCTCGCCCGGCACGGCGGTCCCGTCGTCCGTCAGTAGCCGTACGGCGAAGCCCCGCTCCAGCATGTGCGCCAGTACGGACGCCGCCCCCGACACCGCCCACTCGAAGGCCGAGCCAGGGCCGGAACCCGGATAGGCGGTCCTGCGGGTGTCCAGCAGCACCGTGCACCTGGCCCGCTGCGGCTGCTCCTCCCTGCGCACCATCAGCTCGCCGTAGCGCGCGGTGGAACGCCAGTGGACCCGGCGCAGATCATCGCCGTGCCGGTAGCCCCGCGGGATGACGTCGTCCTCACCGGCGAGGGCCGGCGAACGCTGCCGCCCCTCGCCGTACCCCGGCGCCTCGCCCGCGAGCCGCAGAGCGGGCAGCGGCTCGGTACGCGGTACGACGATCAGCGTGTCGCGGGCGCTGAAGGAACGGGTCAGCTCGCACATCCCGAACGGATCGCTGAGCCGCATCTGCAGCGGCCCCAGCGGATAGCGGCCCCGCAGATCGGACCGCACCCGGTAGGACACCTCGCGCCGGCCGCCCGGCTCCACCCGGTCCAGTACGAACCGGGGACGCGGACCGAGCACATAGGGCACCTGGTCCTGGAGCATCAGCAGCCCGGTCGGCAGCCGCGACACATTGTCCATACGCAGATGCACCCGCGCCTCCGACCCCGACGGCACCCGGGACGGCGTCAGCCGGCGGCTGCCCGCCACCCGGTAGCGGGTGCGGTACAGCGCCGCCACACACACCAGGGGCAGTACGGCGAGCAGCAGTCCGACCCGCAGCAGATCCCCCTGGCCCAGCACATACGCGCAGGCCGCCGCCGCCACCCCGGCCGCCAGGAAGGAGCGCCCACGGGTCGTCAGACCGGCCAGCGCCGCGCGCAGGCCGCCGCCGTCGTCACCCTGGTCGCCCTGGTCACCGTGCTCGCCGTCGTCCAGGGCTCCAGGGCTTCCGGCCGCCATCACAGCCGCCGTACACCCGGCTGCTGCCGGACGTAGAGCGGACGGCCGGGACGCTGCTGCTGCACGGAGGCAGGGCCGGCCGGGGCGGCGGAACCGGCCGACGTCGGCACCGGCACCCGCTGCAGGATCTCCAGCACCACCTGTTCCGCGGTACGGCGGTTGAGCTGGGCCTGCGCCGTCGGCAGCAGCCGGTGCGCGAGGACGGACACCGCGAGCGCCTGCACGTCGTCCGGCAGGGTGTAGTCGCGCCCGCTGAGCGCCGCCGACGCCTTTGCCGCCCGCAGTAGATGCAGGGTCGCGCGCGGTGACGCGCCGAGTCTGAGATCCGGGTGGTTACGGGTGGCCCCGACGAGCTCCACCGCGTACCGCCGTACGGAATCGGCCACATGGACCGACCGCACCGCGTCGATCAGCTTGACGATGTCATGGGCGTGGGCCACCGGCTGGAGATCGTCCAGCGGCGAAAGACCGCCGTGCACATCGAGCATCCGGAGCTCGGCCTCGGGGGCGGGATAGCCGATGGAGACCCTGGCCATGAACCGGTCGCGCTGCGCCTCGGGCAGCGGATAGGTGCCCTCCATCTCCACCGGGTTCTGGGTGGCCACCACCATGAACGGATCCGGCAGTTCATAGCTCTGCCCGTCGATGGTGACCTGGCGTTCCTCCATCGACTCCAGCAGCGCAGACTGGGTCTTGGGCGAGGCGCGGTTGATCTCGTCACCGATGACGATCTGGGCGAAGATCGCGCCCGGCTTGAACTCGAAGTCCCGCCGCTGCTGGTCGAAGATGGACACACCGGTGATGTCCGAGGGCAGCAGATCCGGTGTGAACTGGATGCGCCGCACGGAACAGTCGATGGACCGCGCCAGCGCCTTGGCCAGCATCGTCTTGCCCACGCCGGGAACATCCTCGATGAGGAGATGCCCCTCCGCGAGCAGCACGGTCAGCGAAAGCCGCACGACCTCGGGCTTGCCCTCGATCACACTCTCCACCGACCGGCGCACCCGCTCCGCCGTCGTGGTCAGATCAGCGAGGCTCGCTCGATCGTCATAGGTCGTCACCCGGCCCTCCTCGGCCCTCTGCGCATGGGCCGACGCGCACAAGCCGCCCCGGCCCACCCCGAAAATGCGGACACTCCCCGGAGGACCGGAGAGGTGTCACACCCGCATTGTTGTTGCCGTTACCGCTTCGTGTCACTCGCCTGTGGATAAGTGGGAGCGATATGTCGGGTGTTGCCGCTGTTTCGGCGTTCGGAAAGAGGTGTGCGCGCCCCGGATCACCGGGACGCGCACCGAAGGAAGGACCGGTCAGGCGGGCTTGACCTCGCGCAGACGGCCGGTGGCCACGTCGAAGATGAAGCCGCGGACATCGTCCTTGTACAGGAGGAACGGCGAGGTGCGCACGCGCTCGATCGACTGGCGCATGTCCTGCTCGGCGTCCTCCCATGCCTCCACGGCCCACTGCGGACGCTGGCCGACCTCACGCTCCAGCTCCGTACGGAAGCTCTCGTCGATCGACTCCATGCCGCAGGTGGTGTGGTGGATGAGGAACACGCTGCGGGTGCCCAGCGCCCGCTGGCTGATGGTGAGGGACCTGATCACATCGTCGGTGACCACGCCGCCGGCGTTACGGAGGGTGTGGCAGTCACCCAGTTCGAGACCGAGCGCGCGGTGGAGGTCGAGACGGGCGTCCATGCAGGCGAGGACAGCGACCTTGCGCACGGGGCGCGCTGTCAGGCCCGGGTCGGTGAACGCGTCGGCGTAAGCGGCGTTCGCTTCGACGAGCTGGTCGGACACCGGGGCCGCGTCGGCGGCCGGTGAGGCGGACTCTGCTGAGGACTGCTCGGATGTCGACATGGCTATGACGTTAGACCCCGGCCCCTGGCCGGACGGGTTGGGGGAATGGACAAAAAAGGTCAATGAGACTTGTTGTGAGGTAATCCACAGCCCCCGCGAGCGTGCATCCGCTCGGGTGAGCATCGCCGTCCGCAAAGGGCGGGGCGACGCGCTGCCCGGTTCGTTGATCGGGAATCGATGCGATGGCAGGGTGGACTAAAGTGACGCGAAGTTACCTACCCGCCCGCACATTCCGCATATTTTGTACGTTTTCGCATTCCCCGTGATGTG
>DATCWZ010000790.1:0-9937 GCA_036566065.1 Streptomyces sp.
GCACCCGCTCACCGCGGGCCGAGGCGCAGGCGGCGCACGGGCAGTCGGCCCGCGGCAGCCCGTCGGGGGCTCCGGTGCCCAGCAGAGTCAGTTCCACATGCTGATCCTCCCGTGTCGATGCTCCGGGTGCGCGTCCGGGCCAGGCACTAGGCTTTGCGCAGCAACGGACCCAGGAGGCGGACATGGCGTGGACGTGGCGGTTCGAGAAGTCCGACGGTACGGAAACGGAGCCGGACCCGCAGCCGGATGAGTTCACTACCCAGGGCGACGCGGAGTCGTGGATCGGCGAGTTCTGGAAGGAGCTGGCCGAGAGCGGGACGGACCAGGTGACGCTGTTCGAGGACGGAACGAAGGTCTACGGCCCCATGGGCCTCCACACCGAAGACCCCGCCCAGCCGGAAGCCCCCACCGACCCCAACCAGCCCTGACCGGCCGCACCGACGCCGGGGACCCCGTCCCGACTGACCGCCGGGGCGGGCCCCGGCCCATGGGTCGTCCGAGCCGGCCCGGAGGGGTCAGGCTTCGCCAAGGGTTACCTTGGTCGTTTTCTTCTCGGCGTTCCGTGCGTATGTGACCTTCACCTTCTGGCCCGGTTTGTGGGTCGCCAGGGCCTCCGAGAGCGACGTGATTGTCGTGATCGCCGTGCTGTCCAGCCTGGTGATGATGTCCCCCGTACGCAGCCCCGCCTTGTCCGCCGCGCCGCCCTTGTCCACGCTGACCAGTGCCACACCGGCGGGACGGTAGTTCACGTCGACCACCGTGCGGCCCGTGATGTTCAGCGCTGCTCGGCCCGAGTCGGTGACCTTGCCGTATTTGATGATCTGGTCCGCGACCGTACGTACCATCGACGCCGGAATCGCGAACCCGATCCCCGGCGCCGCACCCTCACCCACCTGCGAATCCGTCGCCGCGAGCGTCGGGATGCCGATCACCTCGCTGTCGAGGTTGACCAGCGCGCCCCCGCTGTTGCCCGGGTTGATCGCCGCTGACGTCTGCACCATGTTCGGGATCGTCGCCCCGGTGCCCCCGTTCCGGCTGCTCTCGCTGACCGTACGGCCCAGGGCCGAGACGATGCCCTGGGTCACGCTGCTGGACAGTCCCAGGGGCGACCCCATCGCGAGCACGATCTGGCCCACCGCGACCTCGTCCGAGTCGCCGAACCGCGCGGCCTTCAGCCCCTCCGGGACGTCGTCGAGCTTGATGACGGCCAGATCCTGCTCCGGATAGCTGGAGACGAGCGAGGCACGGAGCAGCTTCCCGCCGGTGGCGACACTGACCTTGAAGGTCTTCTCCTCGCCGATGACATGGGCGTTGGTGACGATATGGCCCTTGTCGTCGTAGACGATGCCCGAGCCGAGACTGTCGGAGGCGTCGATCTGCACCACGCTCGGCAGGACATCCCTGATGACGTCCTCGTACCTGGTCTGCAGATCATCGGCCGAGGCCTCAGCCGCCGCCCCCGCTCCGGCCGGTGCGGGCCCGGCGGCGGAACAGCCGCCCGCCAGGGTGACCGCGCAGATCCCCGCGGCCAGCGGCGCCATCAGCCGGCGCACACGGCCGCGAGGGCGGGAGTGGGATGCGTCCATGTCCGGAGTATCGCCACCGCCCCCCAGGCACGGCCTGAGCTGATGGGCCGATCGGGCGGCGCGCTCAGTTCCGTACGCCGCACAGATGCAGCAGTGCCGCCACCCGGCGGTACGGGTCCGTCCGCGCGGCCCGGTCCTCGGCCGCCAGCACCCGTTCGAGGCCCGCCGCGTCCGGCAGCTCCGCGTCGTCGCTGACCTGGTCGGTGAAGACCCGCACGCCGTACCAGGCGTGCAGCGGCGCCGCGATACCGGCGAGGGTGGCCGTCAGCGTGCCGAGCCGGTCGGCCCGCACAGTGGCGCCGAGCCGGTTGGTGTACGTGGCCGAGTCGAACGCGGTCAGCGCCGCCTCGAAGTCACCGGCCGTCCCGGGCCGCATCGCCAGCGCGTCCGCGTTGCGTACGAGAAGCGAGAGCAGCCCGCCGGGCGCCAGCACCCTCGCCAGCCCGGCGAGCATCGGATCGGGCTCACTGACGTACATCAGTACGCCGTGGCAGAGGACGAGGTCGAAGCTGCCGGGCCGGAAGTGCACCCCCGTGTCACGGCCGTCGCCCTCGATCAGCCTGACCCGCTCACGGATACCCTCGGGTTCGCCGGCCAGCGCTTCCCGCGCGGTCCGCAGCATGTCGCTGTCCGACTCCAGCCCGGTCACCGAGTGGCCGGCCCTGGCGAGCCGCAGCGCCTGGGTGCCCTGGCCCGGGCCGACATCGAGCACCCGCAGCCGCTGTCCCACCGGGTAGCGCGCCGCAATCTGCTCGTCCAGCTGCCGGGCGACCAGCTCCTGGCGGACTGTGTTGCGCAGCCCGCCCAGGTTCTCCAGCCATCGCGCAGAGACCCCCGAGAAGTCGGAGGTCTCGGTACTCAGGGCCGCTCTCCCCGCTTGACCTGCGGCTTCGGAAGCCGCAGACGGCGAATCTGGAGCGTGCGCATCAGGCCGTACGGCACCGCGCCGCGCTTCGGGGCGTCCGGGAAGCGCTCGGCGAGCTCCTTCCTGAGCCGGAACGTGATGATGATGGAGTCGATCACGATCGCCACGATCACGCCGAGCCACAGCAGCAGCGAGATGGCCTGGACGTTCTGAATCTTGATGAAGTTGAGGACCAGGATGAGAATGGCCAGCGGAAGGAAGTGCTCCGCGATGCAGAAGCGCGAGTCGACGTAGTCGCGGACGAAACGCCGGACCGGGCCCTTGTCACGGGCGGGCAGATAGCGCTCGTCGCCCGACATGAGCGCCTCGCGCTGCTTGGCCATATCGATGCGGCGGGCCTCGCGCTGCCGCTTCGCGACCGACTTGCGGTCGGTGGGCTGGTTGCTGGCGGCACGCCGGCGCTGCGTCTGGGCGTCGCTGCGCTTGGGGGTGGGGCGACCCTTGGGAGCCTGGGGGTCGCGGGGCTGCTTGGAGAGGCCGACCTTGCCGGTGGCGGCCTTCTCTTCCTTGGAACGGCTACGGAACACAAAACCCAAGGGTACGGGGTCCGTGGCGTCTGCAGAGGCCGGGCGGGGAACGATCCGGCAACGGCCGGCGTCCAGAAAGTATGCCGACACGGGCAGAACGGACGTCGTCACGGCCTCCCCGGGACGCACCTACTCCCTGCGCGGGAGCGCCACCGGACGGCAGTCGTTCTTGGGTAGGACCACATCCGCGCCCGAACAGTGCGGTAATAGAGACAGGGCCCGTACTGTGGGTTCTGTTGGAGTGCTCGAGCTCAGCTGAGTCAGAAGGGGGCGCGCGAAGCCCATGAGCGGTGTCATGAAGCGTATGGGGATGATCTTCCGCGCGAAGGCAAACAAGGCTCTTGACCGGGCCGAGGATCCGCGCGAGACCCTTGATTACTCGTACCAGAAGCAGCTTGAGCTGCTTCAGAAGGTACGCCGCGGCGTCGCCGATGTGGCGACCTCCCGCAAGCGTCTTGAGCTGCAGCTCAACCAGTTGCAGGGCCAGTCGACCAAGCTGGAGGACCAGGGCCGCAAGGCGCTGGCGCTCGGCCGCGAGGACCTGGCGCGCGAGGCGCTGTCCCGGCGGGCCGCTCTCCAGCAGCAGGTCACGGACCTGGAGACGCAGCACCACACCCTGCAGGGCGAGGAGGAGAAGCTCACCCTGGCGGCCCAGCGGCTGCAGGCCAAGGTCGACGCCTTCCGTACGAAGAAGGAGACGATCAAGGCCACCTACACCGCGGCCCAGGCGCAGACCCGGATCGGCGAGGCGTTCACCGGCATCTCCGAGGAGATGGGCGATGTCGGCCTGGCGATCCAGCGGGCCGAGGACAAGACCCAGCAGCTCCAGGCGCGGGCCGGTGCGATCGACGAGCTGCTGGCATCCGGCGCGCTGGACGACCCGACCGGTACGGCGAAGGACGACATCGCCGCCGAGCTGGACCGGATCTCCGGTGGTACGGATGTGGAGCTGGAGCTGCAGCGCATGAAGGCCGAACTGGCCGGCGGCAGCTCAGGACAGCAGCAGGCCATCGAAGGCGGTACGCAGGACTCCCAGCAGTCTCCGAGCAAGTTCGACAAGTAAGGGCAGCGTCATGATCGTACGGATCATGGGGGAGGGCCAGGCGGAACTGGCCGACAGTCATATCGCCGAGCTGAGCAGCCTCGACGACGAGCTGCTCGCGGAGATGGAGCGCGGTGACGGCCCGGGCTTCCGGGCCACGCTCCACGCCCTGCTGGACAAGGTGCGTGAACTCGGGACGCCGCTGCCGGACGACTCGCTTGAGCCATCCGAGCTGATCCTGCCGTCGCCCGACGCCACCCTGGAAGAGGTGCGTGCCATGCTCAGCGACGACGGGCTGATCCCCGGCTGACCACGGTTCCGCTCCGGTCCGTGCACCGGTCCGTACGCCATGTAGGCCGAACGGACCGGACCGCGGGCGACACGCCGTACCGTTGCTTGACGTGACCACCCTCGGAACCGGGCTCGTGCGCGCACGCCGCTGGCTGCGCGGCCATCCCCTCGCCTTCGACGCGGCGCTCGCCGTGGCCGTGCTCGTCTGCATGATCGTCGCGTCGTTCGCCGACCCGAACCCGGGGCACGGGCACCGGCCGACCTTCGGCACCCGTACGCCCACGGCGCCGAGCGTCCTGCTCATGGTGCTCAGCGCCGGAGCGCTCGTACGGCGCCGGCGCAACCCGATGGCGGTCCTCGCGGTGACCGGGGTGCTGTCCGCCGTCGAGTTCGTCCTGATGGACCCGCCCGCCCCCGTGGCGATGAGCGCGGTCATCGCTCTCTACACGGTCGCCTCGCGCACCGACCGTCCCACGACCTGGCGGGTCGGCCTGCTGAACATGACCGTGCTGACCGCGTGCGCGATGTTCTTCGGGGCCACCCCCTGGTACAGCCAGGAGAACCTCGGCGTCTTCGCCTGGACCGGCATGGCGGCGGCCGCCGGGGACGCCGTCCGCAGCAGGCGCGCGTTCATCGACGCGATCAGGGAACGCGCCGAGCGGGCCGAACGCACCCGCGAGGAGGAGGCCCGCCGCCGGGTCGCCGAGGAGCGGCTGCGGATCGCCCGTGACCTGCACGACGTCGTCGCCCACCACATCGCCCTGGTCAACGTCCAGGCCGGGGTGGCCGCTCATGTCATGGACAAGCGCCCCGACCAGGCCAAGGAGGCGCTCGCCCATGTCCGCGACGCCAGCCGCTCCGCGCTGAACGAACTGCGGGCCACCGTCGGGCTGCTGCGCCAGTCCGGCGACCCGGAGGCCCCCACCGAACCGGCCCCCGGCCTCGCGGTCCTCGGCGAGCTCGTCGACACCTTCCGGCACGCCGGGCTGCCCGTCGAGGTGGCATGCACCGACCGGGTGAGGCCGCTGCCCGCAGCTGTCGACCTGGCCGCCTACCGGGTGATCCAGGAGGCGCTGACCAACGTACGCAAGCACGCGGGCAACGGCGCGAAGGCCGAGGTGAGCGTCGTACGGGTCGGGGAGACGGCAGAGATCACGGTGCTCGACAACGGCATCGCCAGGACCGGGGACGGCACGCCGTCCCCGGAGCGGCGCGAGGAGGGCGGCGGCCACGGGCTCATCGGCATGCGCGAACGTGTCACCGCACTGGGCGGCACCCTGACGGCGGGTCCCCGCTACGGCGGCGGATTCCGGGTGCATGCGATCCTGCCGGTGAAGGCGCGTGCCGCGGGGCCGGACGACGACCGGCCGGGCGCCGCGGACCTAGCGGGGGGACGCGTATGACACCTGAACCAGCCACCACACCGATCAGGGTGCTGCTCGCCGACGACCAGGCGCTGCTGCGCAGCGCGTTCCGCGTCCTGGTGGACTCGGAGCCCGACATGCAGGTCGTGGGCGAGGCCGCGGACGGCGCGCAGGCCGTCGAACTGGCCCGCTCCACCCGCGCCGATGTGGTGCTGATGGACATCAGGATGCCCGGTACGGACGGGCTCGCCGCCACCCGGATGATCAGCGCCGACCCCGATCTTGCGGATGTACGGATCGTCATGCTGACCACCTTCGAGGTCGACGAGTACGTCGTGCAGTCCCTGCGCGCCGGGGCCTCCGGCTTCCTCGGCAAGGGCGCCGAACCGCGGGAACTGCTCAACGCCATCCGTATCGCCGCCGAGGGTGAGGCGCTGCTCTCCCCGGCCGCGACCAAGGGCCTCATCGCCACCTTCCTCGCCCAGGGCGGCGGCGCGGACGAGGGCCCGGACGCCGCCGAGTACTCCGAGCGGCTCGCCGCGCTCACCGGCCGCGAGCGCGAGGTGCTGGTCCTGGTCGCCGGCGGGCACTCCAACGACGAGATCGCCGAACGGCTCGTCGTCAGCCCCCTCACCGTCAAGACCCATGTCAACCGGACCATGTCCAAGCTCGGTGCCCGGGACAGGGCGCAATTGGTCGTAACAGCGTACGAATCGGGTCTGGTGCGCCCGCGCTCGGACTGACGGGTGGAGATCCCGCGTACTCCAGACGCGGTATACGCGGGACGAGAAAGCAACCCGGGGGCCGACGAGAACGCACGGAAGACCGGCGATTGTATAAAGCGGGTGAGGTGGGCCTGAGGTGTGTCTTCCCTCCGGCCGCCCGCTCAACTGCCTCGTACGCCACGGAAGAGAGACCCATCCATGTCCTGGCTGTCCAGATTCAGCCTTGCGCAACGGGCCCTGATCGGGCTGATGTCCATCGTTGCGCTCGTCTTCGGAGCCATCGCGATCCCGCAGCTCAAACAGCAGTTGCTGCCCACCATCGAACTCCCCATGGTGTCGGTTCTGGCTCCGTATCAGGGCGCGTCCCCGGATGTGGTCGAGAAGCAGGTCGTCGAACCCCTCGAGAACGCCATCAAGACCGTCGACGGCGTCAAGGGCGTCACGTCGACCGCCAGCGAGGGCAACGCCGTCATCAGGGCGAGCTTCGATTTCGGTGACGAGAGCACCAAGCAGCTCGTCGCCGACATCCAGCAGGCCGTGAACCGCGCCCGCATCCAGCTCCCGGACGATGTGGACCCGCAGGTCATCGCCGGTTCGACGGACGACATCCCGACCGTCGTCCTCGCCGTGACCTCAGACAAGGACCAGCAGGCGCTCGCCGACCAGCTCGACCGCACCGTCGTCCCCGTCATCGACGACATCGACGGTGTGGGGCAGGTCACGGTCAGCGGCGTCCAGGACCTCCAGGTCTCCGTCGTCCCCGACGACAGGAAGCTCGCGAAGGCGGGCCTGAACGCGGGCTCGCTCGCCCAGGCGCTCCGGGACAACGGCGCCACCATCCCCGGCGGTTCCTTCGCCGAGGCGGGCAAGAGCCGCACCATCCAGGTCGGCGGCGCCTTCACCAGCACGGAGCAGATCGAGAATCTGCGCGTCTCCGCGCAGAACCCGGCGACCGGCAAGAACGGCACGCCCGTCCGCGTCGGTGACATCGCCACGGTGAAGCAGGAGCCCGCCAACCGGGTCTCCATCACCCGTACGAACGGCAGGCCCAGCCTCGCCGTCGTAGCCACCATGGACAAGGACGGCAGCGCCGTCGCCATCTCCGAGGCCGTCCAGGACAAGCTGCCCTCGCTGCGTCAGGACCTCGGCGACGGCGCCGAGCTGACCGTCGTCTCCGACCAGGGCCCGGCCGTCTCCAAGGCGGTCTCCGGCCTGACCACCGAGGGCGCCCTCGGACTGGTCTTCGCGGTCGTCGTGATCCTGCTCTTCCTCGCGTCGCTGCGCTCGACCCTGGTGACCGCGGTCTCCATCCCGCTCTCCGTGGTCCTCGCGCTGATCGTGCTCTGGACCCGTGACCTCTCGCTGAACATGCTCACGCTCGGCGCCCTGACCATCGCCATCGGGCGTGTCGTCGACGACTCGATCGTGGTCCTGGAGAACATCAAGCGCCACCTCGGCTACGGCGAGGAGCGCCAGTCGGCGATCATCACCGCGGTGAAGGAAGTGGCCGGAGCGGTCACCTCCTCCACGCTCACCACGGTCGCCGTGTTCCTGCCCGTCGGACTGGTCGGCGGCATGGTCGGCCAGCTCTTCGGCTCGTTCTCCCTCACCGTCACCGCGGCGCTGCTGGCCTCCCTGCTGGTCTCGCTGACCGTGGTTCCGGTGCTCTCGTTCTGGTTCCTGCGCGCCCCCAGGGGTACCGCGGCGGACCCGGCCGAGGCGCGCCGCGCGGCCGAGGCGAAGGAGGCCGCGAGCCGGCTCCAGCGGATCTACGTCCCGGTGCTGCGCTTCGCGACCCGGCGGCGTATCACCAGCGTCCTCATCGCCGTCGCCGTGCTGTTCGCGACCTTCGGCATGGTCCCGCTGCTGAAGACCAACTTCTTCGACCAGGGCAAGCAGGAAGTCCTCTCCGTCAAGCAGGAGCTGACGCCCGGCACCAGCCTGGCGGCGGCCGACGCGGCGGCCCGGAAGGTCGAGAAGGTCCTCGCGGCCGACGAGGGCGTCAAGGACTACCAGGTCACCGTCGGCTCGTCCGGCTTCATGGCGGCCTTCGGCGGTGGTACGGGCGCCAACCAGGCGTCGTACCAGATCACCCTGAAGGACTCCGCGGACTTCGAGGCCACCCGGAAGCGCATCGACGAGGGTCTGAGCGAGCTCGACGGCATCGGTGAGACCACCATCGCCGCTGGAGACGGCTTCGGCAGCCAGGACCTGAGCGTCGTGGTGAAGGCCGCCGACGCGGGCGTGCTGAAGAAGGCATCCGAGCAGGTACGGGCCGGGGTCGCCGAACTCAAGGACGTCACCGATGTCCAGAGCGACCTGGCCCAGAGCGTCCCCCGTATCTCGGTCACGGCCAACGACAAGGCGGCCGCCGCCGGATTCGACGGCACCAAGCTCGGCGGGATCGTCGCCGGTGCGGTGCGCGGCGCCCCGGCCGGCAAGGCGATGATGGACGACACCGAGCGTGACGTCGTCGTGAAGTCGTCCCACCCGGTCACCACGATGGCGGAGCTGAAGGCCCTGCCTCTCGGCCCGGTCACCCTCGGCGACATCGCCGATGTGAAGCTCGTGCCCGGCCCGGTCTCCATGACCCGCATCGACGGCCAGCGCGCGGCGACCATCACCGCCAGGCCGGTCGGTGACAACACCGGCGCCGTCAGCGCCACGCTCCAGAAGAAGATCGACGCCCTGGACCTCCCGGACGGCGCCACCGCCACCATCGGCGGGGTCACCCAGGACCAGGACGACGCCTTCGCGAAGCTGGGCCTGGCCATGCTGGCGGCCATCGCGATCGTGTTCATGCTGCTGGTGGCGACCTTCCGCTCGCTCATCCAGCCGCTGATCCTGCTGGTCTCCATCCCGTTCGCGGCGACCGGCGCCATCGGTCTGCTCATTGCCACCGGTACGCCGATGGGCGTCCCGGCGATGATCGGCATGCTGATGCTGATCGGCATCGTGGTGACCAACGCGATCGTGCTGATCGACCTGATCAACCAGTACAGAGCGCAGGGCATGGGCATCGTCGAGGCGGTCCTGGAGGGCGGCCGTCACCGGCTGCGGCCCATCCTGATGACCGCACTGGCGACGATCTTCGCCCTGCTCCCGATGGCGCTCGGCGTCACCGGCGAGGGCGGCTTCATCTCCCAGCCGCTGGCCGTCGTGGTGATAGGCGGTCTGGTCACCTCCACGCTGCTGACGCTGCTGCTGGTGCCGACGCTGTACGCGATGGTCGAGCTCCGCAAGGAGCGCCGCGCCGGGAAGAAGGCGGCCAAGCGCGAGGCGAAGGCAGTCGCGGAGTCCCCGCAGTCCCCGCAGGACGCCGTCCACGGTGACCCGGAGCCCCCGCAGGACGCCGTCCCGGGTGACCCGGAGCCCGCGAAGGCCTGACGGACTGACACGGACACAGGACGACAAAGACCGGGTCCCCGGTCCCGCTTCCCGCGGGACCGGGGACCCGGTCTTTGTCGTCCTGTGTCC
>DATCWZ010000276.1:0-4561 GCA_036566065.1 Streptomyces sp.
CCTTTAGGCCGCGGGTTCAGCAGAGCGTCGCACTGAACCCGCGGCCGCCGGCGTAAGGCGGCCCGTCAGCGGCCCTCGCGGACCTCGGCGGGCGTCGGGGCCGTTCCGCCCAGGTGCGCAGGGACCCACCAGGTGTCGTTCGCGTCCTTGGGGCGTACGGGATAGGCGCGCTGCGCCGCCTCCAGCAGCTCCTGCACCCGCTCGCGCAGCCGGCGGGTGATCGCGCCCGCGTACTGGTCGGTGGGAGCCTCCACGGGCCCGCCGACCCGGATGGTGACCGGGATGTGGCTGCGGCGGAAGTTGCGCGGCCGCCCCTTGGTCCAGATGCGCTGGGTGCCCCACAGCGCCATCGGGATCAGCGGCACCCCGGCCTCCTGCGCCAGCCTGGCGGCACCCGACTTGAAGCTCTTCAGGGTGAAGGACTGAGAGATGGTCGCCTCGGGGAACACCCCGACGATCTCACCGGAGCGCAGTGACCTGAGCGCGTGGGCGTAGGCGTCCTCGCCCTGGTTGCGGTCCACCGGGATGTGCTTCATGCCCCGCATCAGCGGCCCGGAGACCCGGTGGCGGAAGACGGACTCCTTCGCCATGAAGCGGACGAGCCGCTTCTGCGGCAGCGCGCTGAGGCCCGTGAAGATGAAGTCCAGATAGCTGATGTGGTTGCTGACCAGAACCGCACCGCCGGTCTTCGGGATGTACTCCGAACCCTGAGTGTCGATCTTCAGGTCCAGCGCCTTGAACAGCGTGTGCGCGGCGCCGATGACCGGCCGATAGACGAGCTCTGCCATCTGGATGAAGACCCTTCTTGGGTGCCTGGGGGAGGGTTCTCCCGGCGGAAGTTACGCTGCCGTAGGTTTTCGGCACTCTGGCGATGGTGCCCCATGGGCGACGCCGTGGCCAGTCCCAGGTCGCCAGGGGCGCGAGATTCTCGTCACGTGAAACCTCCGGGAATGTAATGCCGCCGCCCGGTGCTGACTCTTCGGGCGGAGTGGCGAGAAGGAGAATGACCATGGACGGGCAGGCAGTCGCCGAACGGCTCGACGCGGCCCAACTGGGCGCGGAACTGGGGGATCGGGCAACTCTGGTGGCGTTCTCCACCGTGTTCTGCCAGCCGTGCCGGGCCACCCGCCGGGTGCTGGCCAGAGTCGCGGGAATGGTCGAGGGCGTCGCCCATGTCGACATCGACGCCGAGTCCAATCTCACTCTCGTACGACGGCTCGGAATCACCGGAACGCCCACCGTGCTGGTGCTCGACGCCACCGGCCGGATCGTCGTGCGAGCCTCGGGGCAGCCGCGTACCGCCGATGTGGTCGCGGCACTGGGGCAGGTCATATGACGGACCGTGACGCATCTCCCAGATCTCCGGTCCGGCTTGACTGCACCCACCACGCATCGTCACTCTGACGTTATGCCGCCAGAAATCCTCCTTTACGGCCGTGTCCATGTGGACCTCGTACGCGACGCGAGCGCGCTCTGTCCGGGTGCCTGAGCGACCACGGCCCCAACGCCTCCCCCCGCAGAAGGACATCTCCATGACGGCATCGCCCGCACTCGGCACTCCGCTGACGGCATCGCCCGAGCTCCTGCGTTCCGTTTTCCGCCGGCACGCCGCCGGAGTCGCCGTGATCACCGCGGCGGGCGAGCGGCCGGTCGGCTTCACCGCGACCTCGCTGACCTCGGTCGCCGCCGAGCCGCCGCTGATCTCCTTCGGGGTGGGCACCGCGTCATCGAGCTGGCAGGTGCTGGCCCGTGCCGGGCATGTCGGCGTTCATATACTCGGCGAGCACCAGCAGGAGCTGGCGGCCACCTTCGCGCGCAGCGGAGCCGACCGGTTCGGCCCGGCAACCGGCTGGCACAGCGGCCCCGAGGGGGTGCCCCTGCTGGACGGGGTGCTCGCCTGGCTCGTCTGCCGTGTGGTGGCGCGGGTCCCGGCGGGTGACCACCACCTCGTCATCGCCCAGGCGGTCGTCGGGGACCCGGCGGGCGAGGGCCGGCCGCTGGTCTACCACCAGGGCCGGTTCACCGCTCTGCGAGACTGACTCCGCGCAGGCGTGACAGGAACGGGTGCGCGTAGGCAACGTCACAGTTCCAAGCGCTTGCTCATTGGTAACGGAATGGGTGTACTGGCGAGTAATATTTACCTCGGAGCATCGGTCGCCCTGACCGGAAACCACCCCATAAGGCGCCTATGCTGCGTGCAACAAGGCAGCCCAGAAATGACGATGCAGTAGGAGAGCCGGCGTGAGCTTGAGGATCGTTGTCTGTGTGAAGTACGTGCCCGACGCCACCGGCGACCGGCACTTCGCCGATGACCTGACCCTGGACCGTGACGATGTCGACGGTCTGCTGTCGGAGCTGGACGAGTACGCGGTCGAGCAGGCACTGCAGATCGCCGACGCGGCCGATGACGGCGCGGAGATCACCGTACTGACGGTGGGCCCCGAGGACGCCAAGGACGCGCTGCGCAAGGCGCTGTCGATGGGCGCCGACAAGGCCGTCCACGTCGAGGACGACGACCTGCACGGCACCGACGTGATGGGCACCTCGCTGGTGCTGGCCAAGGCCATCGAGAAGGTCGGCTACGACCTGGTCGTCTGCGGCATGGCGTCGACGGACGGCGCCATGGGTGTCCTCCCGGCGATTCTCGCGGAGCGCCTCGGCGTCCCGCAGGTCACGCTGCTCTCCGAGGTGTCGGTGGCGGACGGCACGGTGAAGGGCCGCCGCGACGGCGACACCGCGAGCGAGCAGGTCGAGGCGTCCCTGCCCGCCGTGGTCTCCGTGACGGACCAGTCGGGCGAGGCCCGCTACCCGTCCTTCAAGGGCATCATGGCGGCGAAGAAGAAGCCGGTCCAGGCATTCGGCCTGGACGACCTGGAGATCGACGCGGACGAGGTCGGCCTGGCCGGATCCTGGACTGTTGTCGACTCCGCCGCGGAGCGCCCGGCCCGTTCGGCGGGCACGATCGTCAAGGACGAGGGCGAGGGCGGCAAGCAGCTTGCCGGATTCCTCGCGGAGCAGAAGTTCATCTAGGGCGCGGTTCGTCCCCGCTCGTTTCCTCCATCGCCCCCGCCTACTTCGCACGCAGGAGATTGAAGTCCCATGGCTGAAGTTCTCGTCTATGCCGACCACGTGGACGGTGCCGTCCGCAAGCCCACCCTGGAGCTGCTGACGCTCGCCCGCCGGCTCGGCGAGCCGGTCGCTGTCGCGCTCGGCAAGGGCGCCGCCGACACCGCCGCGGTCCTCGCCGAGCACGGCGCGGTCAGGGTCCTGACCGCAGACGCGCCGGAGTTCGCCGACTACCTCGTCGTACCGAAGGTCGAGGCCCTCCAGGCCGCCTTCGACGCCGTGTCCCCGGCCGCCGTGCTGCTGTCCTCCTCCGCCGAGGCCAAGGAGATCGCGGCGCGCCTCGCGGTTCGTATCGGCTCCGGCATCATCACCGACGCCGTCGACCTGGAGGCGGGTGACGAGGGCCCGGTCGCGACGGTGTCCGCGTTCGCCGCCTCGTTCACCACCAAGTCCCGTGTCTCCAAGGGCACCCCGGTCATCACGGTCAAGCCGAACTCGGCCTCCGTCGAGGCCGCACCGGCGGCGGGCGCCGTCGAGGAGCTCGCGGTCTCCTTCTCCGAGAAGGCCACTGGCACCAAGATCCTCTCCCGCACCCCGCGCGAGTCGACGGGCCGCCCGGAGCTTACCGAGGCCGCGATCGTCGTCTCCGGCGGCCGCGGCGTCAACGGTGCGGAGAACTTCCACATCATCGAGGCCCTCGCCGACTCGCTCGGTGCCGCGGTCGGCGCCTCGCGCGCCGCGGTGGACGCCGGCTGGTACCCGCACTCCAACCAGGTCGGCCAGACCGGCAAGTCGGTCTCCCCGCAGCTCTACATCGCCTCCGGCATCTCCGGCGCGATCCAGCACCGGGCCGGCATGCAGACCTCCAAGACGATCGTCGCGATCAACAAGGACGCCGAGGCCCCGATCTTCGACCTCGCCGACTACGGCGTCGTCGGAGACCTGTTCGACGTCGTGCCGCAGCTCACCGAAGAGGTCAACAGCCGCAAGGGCTGAACCCGCCGGGAGCCTCAAGCGCTCAACGGGCCGGGGCCGCGTGGTGTCCGCACCGCGCGGCCCCGGGCCGTTCGCGCACCTGTCGGCCACCATTGACGCGGGTTCACCGGCCTTATAGCTTCACCACTTCACCATACGGATGGCCGGTTCCGGCAAGCGGAAGAACGGGCGTGGAGGGTGCGGTCATGAGCCAGCAGGAGAAGGCGGCGACGAGCCTCCCGGGTACGGTCACCGAGGAGATCAGCGCCTCCCTCGCGGAGGTGGACGCCGAACTCGCCCGCCGCTACCCCGGAGACCCGGGCACCCGCCAGCCCGTCCACACCGTGTACGTACCCGGTGACCGGTTCACCGCGGACACCATCCGCTCCTGGGGCGAACAGGCCCTGCGCGCCCTCGACGAGCACGCGCCGGACGCCGCGTCCCTCGCCGGTGTCCTCGGCATTCCGGCGGATCTCGCGGGCCCGGTCCACGACCGCGTACGCGCCAAGCTGGAGCGCGA
>DATCWZ010000809.1:0-4053 GCA_036566065.1 Streptomyces sp.
ATCCCGGCGGCCTGGTGCGGCGTGTTCGGCCTGAAAACGACGAACGGGCTGCTGCCGTCACCCGACCGCACGGGCCTCGCCTCCCCCGGTGTGCTCACCGCCACGGCCGCGGAGGCGCTCCCGTATCTGCGTCATGTCCTCGGCCGTCGTGGGAAGCCGCCCGCCGTCGCGCGGCTGCCGGTCCCGGCCGCCTACAGCCCGGACCTGGGCTTCGCCGAGGTGGACCCGGCGGTGGCGGCGGTGGTACGGACCGCGGTGGACCACCTCGCGTGCGCCGAGGTGGTGCGCCTGGCGCCCGCCGGACGATTCGCCCTGCTGGACCCGGCGGAGGCATGGACGGCCGTACGCGCCGGGTCGCCGCCCCCCGCCATGCGGGCGCTGCGCGCGGAGAACGACGCCCTGCTGGACGCGTTCTTCGCCCGTACGCCCCTGCTGCTCACCCCGACGACGCCGAACCTTCCGCACGGTCACGACGGCCCGGGCGACACCTACTCAACGGCCCTGACCTGGGCGTTCAACCTCAGCGGCCATCCGGCGGCGAGCGTCCCGGCCGGTTTCGGCCCGGACGGCTGCCCGGTCGGCCTCCAACTGGTGGCCCGGCGCGGCGCGGACGCGGAACTGCTCGCGATGGCGCGGGCGGTGGAGTCCGCCCTGCCCGCGTTCCCCCGGCCGTTGCACACATCGACGTGGTGGTGACTGGCCCCTTCCACCGTGCTCAGCAGGACCTGGCAGGTGACGGTGATGCCGTAACCGTCCGGTACGAACTCCTGGGCCGGTACGGCGACTTCGGCACCCTCGACGTTGGCGGCGCCCCGCGTGATCGTGCCCCACGAGGACGCCGCCCTCGTCGGAGGCGTACCGCGCGACAACCTCCTCGGGGTCGAGGGCCTCCTCGATCCTCTTGCCTTCGGTGTCCGACAGTTCATCGGACAGGGTGAAACTCCTCGCCCAGCACGGCCTTCGGGGACGACGAGCCGGTACTTCGCCTCGGGGAACGCGGCGTCGACGCGCTTGCCGACGAGCTGCGCGATCCCGAAGGTGACGCCACGTCACCGGCAGGACAGCGCTTACGCCCCGTCCGCCACCGCCTCCGCGACCTCCGCCACCCGCGCCCGCTCCTCCGCCGCGAAGCGCTCCCGGTCCAGTTGCTCGGCTATTTCCTCGTCCTGGGCCATGAGCAGATCCAGGCTGGAGTCGCCGAGTTCGAAGACGCCCATGTCGACGTACGCCTTCTGCAGCCGTTGGCCCCACAGGCCGATGTCCTTCACGCACGGGACGATCCGGCTGAACAGCAGCTTCCGGAACAGCCGCAGGAAGTCCGAGTGCTCGGAGAGGTCCCTGGCCTCCTGCTTGCCGATGCCGAAGTTCTCCAGCACCTCGACCCCGCTGAGCCGGTCGCGCATGAGGTAGCAGCCCTCGATGACGAACTCCTCGCGCTCCCGCAGTTCGGCATCGCCGAGCTGCCTGTAGTAGTCGCGCAGCGCCATCCGCCCGAAGGCGACATGCCGGGCCTCGTCCTGCATGACGTACGAGAGGATCTGCTTGGGCAGCGGCCTGGTCGTCGTGTCGCGGATCATGCCGAACGCGGCGAGCGCCAGCCCTTCGATGAGGACCTGCATACCGAGGTAGGGCATGTCCCAGCGGGAGTCGCGCAGGGTGTCGCCGAGCAGGCCCTGGAGGCTGTCGTTGACCGGATAGAGCATCCCGATCTTTTCGTGCAGGAACCTGCCGTAGATCTCCGCGTGCCGGGCCTCGTCCATGGTCTGGGTCGCGGAGTAGAACTTGGCGTCCAGGTCCGGGACCGACTCCACGATCCGCGCCGCGCAGACCATCGCGCCCTGTTCGCCGTGCAGGAACTGGCTGAACTGCCAGGAGGTGTAGTGCTTGCGCAGCTCGCCCCGGTCGCGTTCGGTCATCTTCGCCCAGTGCGGGGTGCCGTAGAGCGTGAGCGCTTCGTCCGGGGTGCCGAGCGGGTCGGTGGGATCGACCTCCAGGCTCCAGTCGATGCGCTTGCTGCCGTCCCACTGCTTGTCCTTGCCCTTCTGGTAGAGGGCGAGCAGGCGTTCACGGCCGTCGTCGTACTCCCAGTTGAAGCGGGCGGCCCCCGATGCGGGCACCTGCCACAGCGGCTCTTGCGGGGCGGTGGTGTAGAGGTCGTGTGTCGACACGGACAGCTCCTTCGCCGGGCCGGGATCGTAACGTGCGTAATGCTGGCGTCAGTTGGCAGGTTCACACGTTGGTAGACGCCGAGTCAACAAGTCGCGCGCAAGGGATTGACGGCCTTACTGACAGGTAGTCTCATAAGAGGTGACCACTGGTGACCGCCACCGGAATCCGCCCCATGCTGCGAGGTGCGCTCAGCCATGACGACCGTGACCGAAAGCGACATACAACTGCTGCGCGACGCGCTCGGCCCGCTCCGGGACCGTGAACAGCTCGCCCAGCGCCTCCTTGAGTCCTCGGCGAAGCACTCCTTCGACCCCGACACCGAGCTCGACTGGGATTCGGCCGTCGAGCAGGGCAAGTGGTTCTGGCCGCCCGAACTGGTCTCCCTGTACGACACCCCGCTGTGGCGCAGGATGCCGGAGGACCAGCGGATGGATCTGGCCAGGCACGAGGCGGCCTCGCTCGCCTCGCTCGGCATCTGGTTCGAGATCATCCTCATGCAGTTGCTGGTCCGGCACATCTACGACAAGTCGGTGACCAGCAGCCACGTCCGCTACGCGCTGACCGAGATCGCCGACGAGTGCCGTCACTCGATGATGTTCGCACGCATGATCCAGTGGGGCGGCGCCCCCAGCTACCCGGTGCCGCCGCGCTACCACAACCTGGCGCGCGTGCTGAAGACCGTCTCGACCACGCCGGGTTCGTTCGCCGCGACCCTGCTCGGCGAGGAGATCCTGGACTGGATGCAGCGGCTGACGTTCCCGGACGAGCGGGTCCAGACCCTGGTGCGCGGCGTGACCCGCATCCATGTCATCGAGGAGGCCCGGCACGTCCGGTACGCGCGCGAGGAGCTGCGCCGCCAGATGGTGACCGCCCCGCGCTGGGAGCGCGAGTTCACCCGGGTGAGCTGCGGGGAGGCGGCGCGCGTGTTCTCCGTCTGCTTCGTGAATCCGCAGGTGTACGAGAATGTCGGGCTGGACCGCCGGGAGGCGGTCGCCCAGGTCAGGGCGAGTGGACACCGTACGGAAATCATGCAGACGGGCGCGAAGCGGCTGACGGACTTCTTCGACGACATCGGTGTGCTGAACGGTGTGGGGCGCAGGCTGTGGAGGAGCTCGGGCCTGCTGGCCTGAGCCCGCTCCCCCAGCGGCCGGGAAGCGCCTAGGCTTCGGGGCATGACTCCGACCGCCCCGGCCCGGACCACTCCCGCCTACCGACGGCTCAGCGTCGAGGAGCGCCGCAGGCAGTTGCTCGGCGCCGCCCTCGGCCTGTTCGCCCACCGGGCCCCCGACGAGGTGTCGCTGGACGAGGTGGCGGTGGCCGCCGGGGTGTCCCGGCCGCTGGTGTACCGCTACTTTCCGGGCGGGCGGCAGCAGTTGTACGAGGCCGCGCTGCGGTCCGCGGCCGACACGCTGACGCTGTGCTTCGCCGAGCCCGCCGCCGGACCGCCCACCGAGCGGGTGAGCCGGGTCCTGGACCGCTACCTCGGTTTCGTCGACGAACACGACGCCGGGTTCAGCGCACTGCTGCGCGGGGGCAGCGTCGTCGCGACCTCGCGTACGACCACGATCGTCGACGGCGTACGCAGGGCCGCCGCCGAACAGATCCTGCTGCATCTGCGCGACGGCGCTCCGGACGGGCTGCCCCCGGGGCCCCGGCTGCGGATGATGGTGCGCACCTGGATCGCGGCAGTCGAGGCGGCGTCCCTGATCTGGCTGGACGAGGGGAAGCAGCCGCCGCCCGCAGAGTTGCGCGACTGGCTGGTCGATCATCTGATCGCACTGCTCGTGGCGACGGCGGCCACGGACCGGGAGACGGCCGCGGTGGTGCGCGCGCTGCTGAGGCTGGAGCGGGCCGACGGCGCGGCCGCCCGGCTGGCGTCCCGGG
>DATCWZ010000870.1:0-2622 GCA_036566065.1 Streptomyces sp.
GAGGCGGACGGCGTCCTGGTCAACAACCTGGACCGCCCGGTCGATGCCGTCTCGGTGACCACGCAGCCCTACGGCGGCCTCGCCGATGTGGTGATCCACACAGTGTCCGGTGAAACGGTCCGGGTGGAGGCCAAGGCGGTCACTGTGTCCGGCGCGGACTTCCGCTACCGCGCCGACATACAGGTCGCGGGGCCCGTCCGGACGCGGACATGGACGGTGCGCGCGGGGGCCTGGGGGCTGATACTTCCGGCGGCCACGACGGGGGGATGATCGCCGTGCCGCGGTGGTGCGGCGACGCGCGTACGGTGTGCCAGTACCGCCGCCCTGCCGCCGCCCTCCGTACCGCTGCTCAGACCGCTTTCCCGCGGGTCTCGCGCCACCGGTCCATCACGCCGGTCAGCTCCGTCCGGAGGAACTCGAAGAACTCCGCCGTCTCCGCGATCCGGGCCCCGGCCGGTGTGTCCACGCCCAGCGTGCGGGCCCCCTCCCGCAGGGTGCGCTCCCAGCGGGTGAGCACCCGGTCGCGGCTGGCGAAGGTGGCGTACCAGATCTCGTTGTGCAAGCGGTAGCGGTCGCGGCGCGAGCCCGGGTCGCGCTCGCGGCCGACCATGCTGACCTGTGCCAGATAGTTGATCGCACCGGAGACGGCCGCCGGGCTGATCCGCAACTGTTCGCTGAGCTCGGCCGAGGTCATGGAGGCGTCGTCGTCCGCGAGGAGCGCGGCGAAGACCCGCGAGGCCATCCGCTGCATCCCCGCCTCCGTCATCTCGGCGGCGAACCGCTCGACGAACCGCGCCACGGCCTCCTCGTCCCGCGCGCCGGCTCCGGCCGTGCGGGATCCGTCGGTTTCGCTGTCCGTGCCGGTCATCGCCGCACCGCCTCCCCTGGCCCGATCACGCGCCCGACTTTATACGGTTCCTTAACTTCACAACATTGTGAAACTAACGTACGTTCGAAAACATGACGAAGGCAATCACCGTGGCCGGACTGCACAAGTCGTTCGGCCGGACACACGCGCTCGACGGCCTCGACCTCGCCGTCGAAACAGGCGAGGTACACGGCTTCCTGGGGCCCAACGGCGCCGGGAAGTCCACCGCCATCCGGGTCCTGCTGGGCCTGCTGCGCGCCGATTCGGGCGCGGCGCGGTTGCTGGGTAAGGACCCCTGGCACGACGCGGTCGAACTGCACCGGCGCCTGGCCTATGTACCCGGTGATGTCGAGCTGTGGCCCGGTCTCACCGGCGGTGAGGCCATCGATCTGCTGTCGCGGCTGCGCGGCGGAGGCGGCAGGCAGCGCCGCGACGAGCTCATCGAGCGCTTCGGCCTCGATCCCACGAAGAAGGGCCGGGCCTACTCCAAGGGCAACCGTCAGAAGGTCGCCATCGTCGCCGCGCTCGCCTCCGACTGCGAACTCCTGCTGCTCGACGAGCCGACCGCCGGGCTCGACCCGCTCATGGAGGTGGTCTTCCAGGACGTGATCCTGGAGGCGAAGGCCGCGGGCCGGACCGTACTGCTCTCCAGTCACATCCTCGCCCAGGTCGAAAAGCTGGCGGACCGGGTCAGCATCATCCGGCGCGGCCGGACCGTGCAGTCCGGAACGCTGAGCGAGATGCGCCATCTGACGCGTACGACCATCGAGGCCGAGACGGCCCTCCCCGCCACCGGGTTCGACCAACTGCCCGGTGTGCACCAGGTTGAGGTCATCGCGGAGCACACCGAGGGCGGCGCGGGCCGGATCCGGTTCGCCGTCGACGGCGGCCATCTCGACGCCACGGTCCGCAGGCTCGCCGAGTTCGGTGTCCGCAGCCTGATCAGCCACCCGCCGACGCTTGAGGAGCTGATGCTGCGTCACTACGGGGACGAACTCGCCGCGAACGGCCACGTGAAGGAAGGGGGCGCGCGATGACCGCCACCACCACCGCCGGGGGAACCTCCGGGACCGGCGCGCCCGTCGCCGCCCGGCCCGCCACCGGCGACAACGCCCTGGCCGGGACGCGCACCCTGATCCGGTTCATCCTGCGCAGGGACCGCGTCCGGCTCCCCGTATGGATTCTCGCCCTGTTCCTCGGTACGGTCGCCAAGGCGGCCAACTACGAGACGCTGTACGCCACTCCGGAGGACCGTGCCGCCGCCGGCAGGACCATGGAAAGCCCCGCCGCCCTCGCCATGACCGGGCCCCGGCACTATCTGGACGACTACACCTTCGGCTCGATGACGGGCCATCAGATGCTCGGCTTCATGGCCGTGCTGGTCGGCCTCATGAGCATCCTCATCGTCACCCGTCACACCCGTAACGAGGAGGAGACCAACCGGGCCGAGCTGGTCCGCTCCACCGTCGTCGGACGGCACGCCCCTCTGGCGGCCGCGCTGTCCGTCGCCGTGCTCGCCAACCTCGCACTGGCCCTGCTGCTGGGCTTCGGCCTCGCCGCGATGGGCATCGAGTCCGTCGGCACGGGCGGTTCGCTGCTGTACGGCTTCGCCCACGCGGCCGTGGGCATCCTGTTCGCCGCCGTCGCCGCGGTCACCGTACAGATCACCGCCCACACCCGCGGCGCTTCCGGCATGGCCCTGGCCGTCGTCGGCCTGGCGTACGTGCTGCGCGCCGGCGTCGGCTTCCGAATAC
>DATCWZ010000314.1:0-2970 GCA_036566065.1 Streptomyces sp.
CGCCCGCCGACGCACCGGCCGACCTCGCCGCCGGAAGTACGCCCTTGCCGAACGTACGGACGAGCTCGGCCCGTACCCCGGCCGCGTCACCCGGCGACTTCGCGGTGGCCGCCGACCCCTGCGAACAGGTCAGCGCGGCGGGCACGCGGCCCGTCAGCGCGGCGGCCAGCAGCGTGGCATCAGGCTCGTGCTTCGCGTACGCCTGCGGGAAACCGCTCTTCTGCACGCGCTGCGCGGCGACCGTCAGCGGCAGCCTGGAGTATCCCGGGACCTCGGACAGATGGTCGTAGAACTTCCCCGACGCGTACACCGGGTCCTGGATCTGCTCCGGGGTTCCCCAGCCCTGCGAGGGGCGCTGCTGGAAGAGCCCGAGCGAGTCCCGGTCGCCGTGACCGATGTTGCGCAGCGCCGACTCCTGCAGCGCGGTCGCCAGCGCGATGGTCACCGCCCGCTCCGGCATGCCGCGCGCGGTGCCGACCGCGGAGATCGTCGCCGCGTTCGCCGCCTGCTCGGGGCTCATCTCGTACGTACGGCCATCGCCCCCCGCTCCGTCGGAGGCCCGCACCGTGCAGCGTGGCGCGCCCTTGTGGCCGGAGGCGTACTGGACGGCCAGATATCCGGCGACGGCTGCGAGCACGGCGAAGGCGGCCGCGATACGCAGGAGACGGCTGCGGCCGGGGTGACGGCGGGGGGAAGCGACGGTCCGGGGCACGGAGCCCACCGTACTGGAGGGTAGGGCGGGGCCGCCCGACCCCTCCCTTAGGGTCGGGACCATGGCCCCACGCACGCTTGACCTCGCCCTGGACGGACCGGCACTGACCGCCGCCCTCGTGGACATCCCGTCCGTGAGCGGCGAGGAGGGGGATCTCGCCGACGCGATCGAGGCGGCCCTGCGCCCGCTGCCGCATCTGACAGTCGACCGGCAGGGCAACAACGTCGTGGCCAGGACCCGGCTGGGCCGGGCCGAGCGGGTCGTGCTCGCCGGTCACATCGACACCGTGCCCATCGCGGACAACGTGCCGTCCCGGCTCGACGCGAACGGCGTGCTGTGGGGCTGCGGGACCACCGATATGAAGGCGGGAGTCGCCGTGCAGCTTCGTATCGCGGCGACGGTGCCCGAGCCGAACCGCGACCTCACCTTCATCTTCTACGACAACGAAGAGGTCGCCGCCCACCTCAACGGCCTGGGGCACGTCGCCGCCGCGCACCCCGAGTGGCTGGACGCCGACTTCGCCGTACTCCTGGAACCGTCCGACGGGCAAGTGGAGGGCGGCTGCCAGGGCACGCTGCGTATGCTGCTGCGGCTCGCGGGCGAGCGGTCCCACTCCGCCAGGAGTTGGATGGGGTCCAACGCGATCCACGCCGCCGCCCCGGTGCTCGCCCGGCTCGCGGCGTACGAGCCGCGGCGGCCGGTCATCGACGGACTCGAGTACCGCGAGGGTCTCAACGCGGTACGGATCGAGGGCGGCGTCGCCACCAATGTCATCCCCGACGCCTGCACCGTGGTGATCAATTACCGGTACGCCCCCGACCGCTCGGCCGAGGAGGCCGAGGCCCATGTCCACGAAGTCTTCGCGGGGTGCGGGATCACCGAGTTCGTCGTCGACGACCACTCCGGCGCGGCGATGCCCGGCCTGTCGCATCCGGCGGCCAAGGCGTTCATGGCGGCGGTCGGCGGCACGGCGGCGCCCAAGTTCGGCTGGACGGACGTGTCCCGCTTCGGGGCCCTCGGCATTCCGGCGGTGAACTACGGGCCGGGCGACCCAATGTTCGCGCACAAGCGCGACGAACACGTGATCACCGAGCGGATCACCCACTGCGAGGAGCGTTTGCGCTCCTGGCTCACGAGCTGACCTCCGCTGTTCCCCCGCGCGTAACCTTCGCGGATCTACGCTGAACCGACACACGTACATCGCAGGTCGGCGGAGGGAGCGGATCATGGGCAACCCGGAGGACGGCGTACGGACCCCCGAGGGCGTGTTGCCCGAGGACGCGGCAAGGCCCGAGGAGCAGCGGCTCGGCCCGGTACTGCGCCGTCGGGACGCCGTGCAGCCCGGAACGACCGATCAGCGGCTGCTGGACTCCGAGGGCGACTCCGAGTGGGTCCACACCGACCCCTGGCGGGTGATGCGCATCCAGTCGGAGTTCGTCGAGGGCTTCGGGGCGCTCGCCGAACTGCCGAGCGCGATCAGCGTCTTCGGCTCCGCCCGCACACCGGCGGGTACGCCGGAGTACGAGGCGGGCGTACGGATCGGCAGGGCGCTGGTCGAGGCGGGCTTCGCGGTGATCACGGGCGGCGGGCCCGGGGCGATGGAGGCGGCCAACAAGGGCGCGCGCGAGGCGAATGGCGTCTCGGTCGGGCTTGGCATCGAGCTGCCGTTCGAGTCCGGGCTGAACCCGCATGTCGACATCGGCGTCAACTTCCGGTACTTCTTCGTCCGCAAGACGATGTTCGTGAAGTACGCGCAGGGCTTCGTCGTCCTGCCGGGCGGGCTGGGCACGCTGGACGAACTCTTCGAGGCGCTGACGCTGGTCCAGACGGGCAAGGTGACGCGCTTCCCGATCGTGCTGTTCGGGTCGGCGTACTGGGGCGGGCTGGTCGACTGGCTGCGGGAGACGGTTGTGGGCCAGGGGAAGGCGTCGAAGCGGGACCTGATGCTGTTCCACGTCACGGACGACGTGAACGAGGCGGTCCACCTGGTGACAAAGGAAGTAAACCGCTAGGCCAGCGAAGCGCGCCCCGGACGCGCCGGGTCTGGCCGAGCAGCCCCCGGGCCCGCCCCGGAACCCCGGCAGTCCGGCGCGGGGCCCTCAATCCGGCCCGGACACCCGCCCCCGACGCCGTTTCGGTACATGTACCCGGGCGACCGAGCGGGCCCGGTGCCTCGGCCCGCAGTTGTGTTCCGGCGCCTGAACCGTGGGCGGAACGCCGTCCCTGTGGCGGCCGCGCAGGCCCGGGGCTCCGCCTCT
>DATCWZ010000819.1:0-3031 GCA_036566065.1 Streptomyces sp.
ATGCCCGCGAGGTGTTCGAGCATCCGGTTGCCCGCGGCCTGGATGAGCAGGGAGTGGAACTCCGCGTCCGCCCTTGAGAGGGTGATCGCGTCGCTCTGCGCCATCGCGTGGCCCATGATCTCGACCATGTCGTTGAGGCGCTGCTGGATGTCTTCGCGGCCGTGCCCGGCGGCGAGCCGGGCGGCGAGCGGTTCGATCGTCCACCGGAGCTCGGCCAGCTCGCGGCGCTGGTCTTCACGCTGGGGACCGAAGGCCCGCCACTCGATGATGTCGGGGTCCAGCAGATTCCAGTCGCTGACCGGGCGGACCCGGGTGCCCACATTGGGGCGGGCACTGACGAGGCCCTTGGCCTCAAGTACGCGCAGGGACTCGCGCACGACGGTGCGCGAGACCTCGAAACGCTGTCCGATCTCTTCCGGTACGAGCGGCCGGTCGGCGCCGAGGTCACCGGAAACGATCATCTGGCCCAGTTGCTGGACGAGTTGGCCGTGGAGCCCACGGCCTCGGCCGGCCGCGCCGCGTCGGCTCGCCCGTCCCAGTTCGGTGTCGGTGCTACCCCAGGAACGCAGCGCGGCACGCTCGCCGGCGGGCGCCTCCGCGTAGGGGTAGCGGTCGAGTTCGCCCGGGCCTGCGAGGCCGGATTCGACGGGGCGGGCGGCGGTCATCATGGTGTGCGCAAGGGTACTCACGCATCCTTTGTCGGCGCGGCTCAGTCACCCCTTGAGGGCTTTGGTGAAAAGCACACGAAAGGGTGATCGACGCCTGCCTCGCAATTGACGCCTTATCGGTAGAAATCGTTCATTTTCAAGTGAGTTACCTGCACTCGCCCCCGAGCCGTCGTCATGGAGATCACCAACGGGCCCTGCTCCGGAGACCGGTGACCGCGTACGCGCAGATCAGGACGGCCAGCGACAAGGAGAGCGCCACACCCACGGGTTGCGTCACCACCTTCACAACGGCCAGGATCCAGCGGTCCATTTCGTACGGCCATTGCAGCCATGCCAGCTCGCGCAGCCTGCCGGGGAGCCCCGCGATCGAACGCGTGGACGGGCCCACCAGCAACTTCCGTACGAGCGGAACGACGAGCACCGGAACGGCGAGTACCGCGGCGACACCCGCGCCCGTCACCCGGAAGACGCCCGCGGCCAGCAGCCCGGCCCAGGCGCAGCCGACGGTGAGGCCCGCCCAACTCGCCGCGAGTGTTGCGGCATTCGCGGGGATACCAGCCAAGTCATCGCCGTAGACGAGGCGCAGGGCCTGTGCGTCGGCCAGTACGGCCAGCGCCGCCAGCAGCAGGGCGGTGCCCGCCGAGACCGTCAGCTTGGCCAGCAGCAGCCCCAGGCGCCTGGGGACGGTCCCGCGGCCGGCCGCGAGGGCCGGGTAGCGGAACTCGTCACCGAAGGACAGCGCACCGAGCAGACCCGCACCGAGCGCGGCGGGCGGCAGCGGCAACAGGCCCGGCCAGCCTGCCAGCAGTTGCGGTACGGGCGTTCCGCCGGTGCGGGCCGGCAGGACGGCGGCCAGCACGGAGAGGACCAGAACGGCCGCCATGATCAGGGCGGTTGTCCTGACGCCCAGGAGGCGCCGTAGTTCGTAGCGCAGCGGACGCAGCGGGCCGCGGGGCGGGCGCACCCGGATGGGCGGCGGCAGTCTGGAGACGGCCACCGCCGGGGCGGTCCGCCTAAGGGCCGGTGATCCTGGGGCCGCGACGGGGCCGGTGTCCCCGGTCTCGTCGGCGAGTTGATGGACGGGAACGCCGTTGCGGTAGGCCGTGTCGCCGATCTCCGCGCAACTGCTGCCGTACACCGAGAGCCTGCAGCTCTCCTCGGTGACCACCTCCACGGAGCGCCGCGCCGCCCGTGCTTCGCGGGTGACCGCGGCGGCCAGCCGTGCGGCATGCGGGGTCCGTACGGCGACGCGGGGGCGGAGCCGGGTGCGGGAGAAGTCGGCGACATCCTGGTCGGCGACGAGGCGGCCCTCATGGATGGTGACGACGCGGTCCGCCGTGCGGGTGGCCGCCTTGGGGTCGCTGGTGGTGTACAGAACCGTGCCGCCCTGCGCGGCGTGGGCGCGCAGCAGCCCGTACAGCCAGTTGTTCTCGCGCGGGGAGAGTCCCGCGGCGGGTTCGTCGAGCAGAAGGGTGTGCGGGTCGCCGAGCAGCGCGCACGCGAGGGCGAGCCTGCGGTCCATGCCGGCCGAGAGCCGGCCGATGCGCTGCTCGCCCAGCCCGGCGAGGCCGACGACTTCGAGCAGTTCGTCGGCGCGGGCCGCGGGTACCCCCGCGGCGGCACAGAGCATGCGGAGCTGGCCGCGTGCGGTCCTGGCGGGATGGCCGGGCACGTCGCCGAGCAGGACTCCCACTTCCCGGAGCGGGTGGGCGATCCGGTGCAGGGGGCGACCGCGGAAACAGGTGATGCCGCGTCCGGGTTCCAGTTCGAGCATCAGACGCAGAGCCGTGGTCTTGCCTGAACCCGGAGCGCCGAGCAGTGCGGTGACCCGGCCCGGCGGGGCCTCGAAGGTGAGGTCGTTCACGGCGGGGGGAAGGTCCCGGCGGGGGGCGCTGGTGAGTCCGATGGCCTGGAGCATCGCTTCTCTCGCGGAGGTGGAGACCGCTCGGCGGCAGGGGCAGGTACCGCAGCAAGATAACGCGACATTTCCGACTTTTGGCGCAGGGGTGCGCCTGCGGGCGTTCCGCACGCCCGCAGGTCGGGATCAGTGGGCCTCAGACCTCGGGCCGCAGCATCGGAGGGTTGAGGAGGGTGGCCGAGCCGGTACGGAAAAGCTGGGCGGGCCGGCCGCCCTGCCGGGTCGTCGTCCCCCCGGAAGGGACGAGGAAGCCTGGCGTACCGGTGACCTTGCGGTGGAAGTTGCGGGGGTCGAGGACCACACCCCACACCGCCTCGTACACCCGCCGCAGCTCGCCGACCGTGAATTCGGGCGGGCAGAACGCCGTGGCCAGCGAGGAGTACTCGATCTTGGACCGGGCCCGCTCCACGCCGTCGTCGAGGATCCGCACATGGTCGAAGGCCAG
>DATCWZ010000587.1:0-2068 GCA_036566065.1 Streptomyces sp.
CGGCCACCTCCTGCCCGCAGTGCACGGCGACGCCGCGTCGTACCAGACGGTCCACCAGTGCCTCGGTCAGCGCGCTCGAACCGCCGACCGGTACCGGGAACCCGTAGGACTGGCCCAGCATGGACATCAGCCAGCCGTAACCGCCGCTCCCCGCCATCTCCGGGGCGAGGTCCGTATGCAGCGCGTTGCCCGCGAGCAGCAGTCGGCCGCCCTCGCCCCCGAATACCTCCTCACCCAGACGCCGTACCGGAAGGATCATGCTGCGAGCGAATCGCAGGCCGTCCCGACCTCGCAGCCGGACCGCCAGCCGCGCGCCGGCCCGCAGCGGCGGGAACGGAGTGAGCAGGGCGTCCAGCAGACCGTCGCCCAGCCGGTCCCACACCTCGCAGAGACCCGTCCACGCCGCACCGTCACCGGGGGCGAACGCTTCCAGGGAACGGGCCGTGGCGTCCCGGTCCCGGCTCAGGACGGCGCACCTCCCATCGGGCAGCGGGTGGGCGAGAACGCTCGGCGCATGGCTCCAGCGCAGGCCCTCCCGGTGCAGATCCAGGGCACGCAGTACTGGGGACGCGGCGGCCAGAGGATAGAACGAGCTGAAGAGGTCGTTGACGTAATCGGGGTGGACGCCCCGGTCGCTGCGGACCGCGCCGCCCGGCGCGCTTCCCGCCTCCAGGACGTCAACGGTCCAGCCGGCGTCGGCGAGCACATTGGCCGCCACGAGCCCGTTGGGTCCCGCGCCGATCACCACCGCGTCACTCATGTCACGACCCTCCGGACGCGGCCCGGACGGCGCGCGGACGACTCACACATCGCCGTGTACCGGCTGCCGGGGAGCCGCGCTCTCGACCGCTTTCGCGAGGCGATGCAGCATGCTGCGGTGGCGGATCTGCAGGACGGCGTCCACCACCAGGTTGTGCACCCGGGCCCCGCCGCCCCGCAACGGGTGTTCGTCCACGATCACCAGGGTGTCCTCACCCCATGGCCGGATGTCGAGGGAGATCCGGGCCGTCCCGAGAGGTCCGGCGTGGGCTTCGAGTTCGAGAACACGGGGCCGCTCGATGCGCCGGACCGCCGTGTGCCCCTCATACGTACGCGGACCGAGCCGCACGGTGTACGCGAGCGACGACCCCAGTTCCGGCCACCGTCCCTCGCGCGAACGGGTGTCGCACGTCCCCACCACCCAGTCGCTGTAGCGCGTCTCGTCCTCGAGAACGGCCCATACCTCGCTCGGGTCGCGGCAGACGATCTGGTGCCGTACGGCCATGTGCACTCCCGGTTCAGTAGTGCCGTCACACGAAACGCGGCCGGTCCGGAGCCGCGTTCCCGTTATTCCACACAATCCACGCTATACGGGCACTTCCCGAGGTGCTAGATAGAGACGATGCAGACATTCCTCCCGTACCCCGACTTCCTGTGCAGTGCGCGGGCCCTGGACCAGCGGAGGCTGGGCAAGCAGCGCGTGGAGGCCCTGCAGGTACTGCGCGGGCTCACCGTCGCGGGCTACGGGTGGCGCCATCACCCGGCAGTCCACATGTGGACCGGGTACGAGGAGGCGCTGGTGCGCTACGGCCTGGACGTCTGCGACACGTGGACGGCTGCGGGCCGGGCGGACACCTGCGCGGCGAGCTTGCGCGCTCAGCTCTCCGACAGCCTCGGGCACACCGCGGTCCGCACCCAGGCGGAACTCCGGGTGGCGGGGGAACTGCCGCCCTGGCTGGGCGCCGAGGCCTTCCATCTCAGCCACCGCTCCGCGCTGGTGCGCAAGGACCCCGGGTACTACGGGCCCAAGTTCCCGGACACCCCGCCCGACATGCCGTACGTGTGGCCCCGGTCCGACCGGGCCCCGCGGTGAGCACGGGTGCCGGCGCTCATTCGCTGCCGCCGCCACCACGCCCGTATCAGAGGGCTGCGGGTCCGCTCGCCCGCCGACTGGCCGCCCCGCCCGCGCCGAGCAGCCCAGTGGCCTCCAGCCGCTCCCGTTCTGCCAGCCGCGGCAGTTCCCGCTTCGACAGCCAGGTGACCAGGAGCGGCAGGATCGGGCGCACGGGCTGGGCGAAGCGCAGCCATG
>DATCWZ010000162.1:0-3495 GCA_036566065.1 Streptomyces sp.
CTCCCGCGGCAGCGCGATCGCGTCGAGCACGC
Source organism: Streptomyces sp. (assembly GCA_036566065.1). Lineage (GTDB taxonomy): Bacteria > Actinomycetota > Actinomycetes > Streptomycetales > Streptomycetaceae > Streptomyces. The sequence continues at coordinate 33 of DATCWZ010000162.1, forward strand.
CGTCGGGGAGTGCATTATGCGGCTCGGCGTCGATGCCGATGGTCTGCAGGTCCGTGGCGTACGCCAGCGCGGCGGCCCGGTAGCCGTCGCAGTGCGTCATGCTGCCGACGGTCCCCGCGGGCCACAGCGGCACTCCCCGGTGGCCCCGCAGCACCGGTGCCGGGGGCAGCCCGAGTGCCGCCATGGCCTGCCGGGCGCAGGCGCGTACCGCCGCGAACTCGTGTCTGCGCCGGTCCACGCTCCTGGCTACCAGCGCCGCCTCCTCGGGATAGAGCGTTCCGGGCGGCGCGTCGTCCTCCCGGGTGCTCGCGCAGGCCACGTACGGCGGAAGCAGCCGCTCTATCACGACGCCTCCCCGATGCCGTTCGGCCGTTGTGCGCCGGCGTCGTCCTCGTCCTCGTACGGAAGGATCTGGCGCAGCAGTCCGCGCGGATGGCCCCGCTTGCGCCATTCCCTGGGGTAGCCGATGGAGACCTCCTCGAAGCGCACGCCGTCGTACCAGGTGGTGCGCGGGATGTGAAGGTGGCCGTAGACCACGGCCGCGACGTTGAAGCGGCGGTGCCAGTCCGCGGTGAGTTCCGTGCCGCACCACTGCGCGAATTCCGGATGCCACATGATGGATGTGGGTTCGCGTACGAGCGGCCAGTGGCCCGCGATGACGAGGGGGACGACGGGGTCGTGCTCGGCCAGCCGCCGTTCGGTCCACGCCACCCGTGCCCGGCACCAGTCGTCGCGCGTCGGGTACGGGTCGGGGTGCAGCAGGTACTCGTCGGTGCAGACGATGCCCGCCTCGTGCGCACGGGCCAGGGATTCCTGCTTGGTCGCCGTCCCCGGGGCCCGGAAGGTGTAGTCGTACAGCAGGAAAACGGGTGCGACGGCGACCGGCCCGTCCGGTCCTGGCCACCGCGGATAGGGGTCCTCGGGGGTGGTGACGCCGAGATCCCTGCACACCTGGACGAGATGTTCGTACCGCGCCTGCCCGCGCAGCCGTACGGGATCCTTGTCCACGGTCCACAGTTCGTGGTTGCCGGGAGTCCATACCACGTGCGCGAACCGGCCCGCCAGCAGTTCCAGGGCCCGCGCGAGGTCCGCCGGCTGCTCCGCCACATCACCCGCGACGATGAGCCAGTCCTCGCCGGACGACGGGTGCAGCGACTCGACGATCGGGAGGTTCTCCGCGATCCCCGCGTGCAGATCGCTCACCGCCAGGAGCCGGCCCGGCCCGTGCGGCGGCCGTCGGGCGGGGTCGCTCGAAGGAGTCATCGTCCGAACCTATCGTCTGACCGGTACTCATATCCCACTGTTCGCGGGGCATGTTCAGCCCCGGTACGTCTCCAGCAGCCGCAGCCAGATCTCGCTGATCGTCGGGTAGGCCGGAACCGCGTGCCACAGCCGGTCGATGGGTACCTCGCCGGCGACCGCCACCGTGGCCGAGTGCAGCAGTTCGCCGATGCCGGGGCCGACGAACGTGACGCCGAGCAGAATCTCCCGGTCCAGGTCGACGACCATGCGCGCGCGGCCCTTGTAGCCGTCGGCGTAGAGGCTCGCGCCGGAGACGGATGCCAGGTCGTAGTCGACGGCCCGGACGCGGTGGCCCGCCTTCTCCGCCTCGGCGAGGGTGAGGCCGACCGAGGACGCCTCGGGGTCCGTGAAGACGACCTGGGGCACGGCCGCATGGTCGGCGGTGGCCGCGTGGGCGCCCCAGCGGTCCGTTTCCAGCAGGGGTGTGCCCTGGGCGCGGGCGGCGATCGCGGCTCCGGCGATTCGGGCCTGGTACTTGCCCTGGTGGGTGAGGAGCGCGCGGTGGTTGACGTCGCCGACCCCGTACAGCCAGTCGCTGTCCTCGACCCGGCAACTGTCGTCGACGGTGAGCCAGGAGCCGGGCTCCAGGCCCACGGTGTCGAGGCCGATGTCGGAGGTGCGGGGCGCGCGGCCGGTGGCGAAAAGGATCTCGTCGGCCTCCAGTTGTTCGCCGTTGTCCAGGTCGACGGTCACCGGGCCGTCCATGCCGGCCCTTCGTACGGCGGTGGCCGACACTCCCGTACGGATCCTCGCCCCGGCCTCCGTCAGTGCCTGGGCGACCAGTTCGCCCGCGAAGGGCTCCATCCGGTCCAGCAGGCCCTTGCCCCGGATCAGCATGGTCACCTGGGCGCCGAGCCCCTGCCAGACGGTGGCCATCTCGGTGCCGACGACGCCCCCGCCCACGATGATCAGGCGGCCCGGCACCTCCTTGGCGCTGGTGGCCTCGCGGCTGGTCCAGGGGCGGACGTCTGCGGCTCCGGGCATATTCGGGACGACGGCCCTGCTTCCGGTGCACACGGCGACGGCGTGCCGAGCCGTGAGGTGGTGTTCCGTGCCGTCGGCCGCGGTGACGGTGACCTGCTTGACGCCGGTCAGCCGGCCCCTGCCCCGGTAGATGTCCGCGCCGACGCTGTCCAGCCAGGCGGCCTGTCCGTCGTCCTTCCACTGCGAGGTGATCTCGTCCCGGTGGGCGAGGACGGCATCCGCGTCGAGCGGTCCCTGTACGGCCCCGCTCAGGCCGGGGACGCGACGGGCGTCCGCACGGGTGATGACCGGACGCAGCAGTGCCTTGCTGGGCATGCACGCCCAGTAGGAACACTCGCCGCCGATCAGCTCGGACTCGATCACCGCCGTGCTCAGACCGGCCGCCCTCGTCCTGTCGGCCACGTTCTCGCCGACCGGACCGGCACCGATCACCACGATGTCGTACTCGGAGCTCTGCGCAGCATCATCAGTCATGAAGCCAGTCTGGTCGCGGGTGTGCGCCGCGGCCACATGGGCAGGCGGAATAGCGCAGCCGGAACCACCGTTGTGCCGGGACAGGTCCGATTGGGCACAGGAAGAGGTAAAAGAGCATGACCACCGTAGAGCTCACCAAGGAAAACTTCGATCAGGTCGTGAACGACAACGACTTCGTCCTGATCGACTTCTGGGCTTCCTGGTGCGGTCCGTGTCGGCAGTTCGCGCCGGTCTACGACTCGGCGTCGGAACGCCACCCCGACCTGGTCTTCGCCAAGGTCGACACGGAGGCGCAGCAGGAGCTGGCGGCCGCGTTCGACATCCGGTCCATCCCGACGCTGATGATCGTCCGGGACAATGTGGCGGTCTTCTCCCAGCCCGGGGCGCTGCCGGAGGCGGCCCTGGAGGACGTCATCGGGCAGGCCCGCAAGCTCGACATGGACGAGGTGCACAAGTCCGTCGAGGAGGAGAAGCAGGCCCAGGCCGCCCGGGCGCGCGCCAAGCAGGATCCGCAGTAGTCCTACGGGCCCTGCGGCGGGGTGAAGGCGGCCCGGCCAACACCGGCCGGGCCTCCGCGGCTCCCGGCCCGTTGCCGGGTCCCGAACTATGAGGTCCGAGGGCCCTCCCGTACGTCAGGTCGGCTCGCCAGCCCCATCGGGTGGCCGCCCACCGGCCCGCTCAGGGCGCTCGGCATGCCCAGGCG